>CBCTLT010000059.1:0-7393 GCA_965147785.1 uncultured Oscillospiraceae bacterium | reverse complement strand
GATCCTTGCGCTGGTCGTCAGCCTTTTCTCGGCGATCCCAGTGCAGGCTTCTGGCGCTGGCACTGCTGAAACGCCTCTGCCCTTGGCGGATTTGGGCGGTACTGTGGAAAACGATTCCACAGATGCATACATCGGCTGGACCAACGATGCCCTGCCCCAGGAGCAGATGAAAGAGCTGATCAACAGTCAGATGCTGCATCCCCAGCGCACTGGTTATGTCGAGATGGACAACCGCCTGGCTGAACTGCTGGAGCCCTATAAGGATGCGGATGCCTACACCAAAATCCAAGCCATTTACAAGTGGGCCATTGAAAACGTGGTGTACACCCACAACGGCTATGGCTACATCGAGGGCGCTACCAACCAGTATGACTACCTCACCAGAACCTTTTATGTGGACGAGATGACCTACGAAGAGGGTCTGCAAAAAGCCATTCCCGACAAGGTCATCAATCACGCCTCCTACGCCCTGTTTGAATGCAAGGGCGCCTGCTATGACTATGCCTCTCTGCTGGCTGTAGCCATCCGCTATATCGGCATCAACGCCTATGTACATACCGGTTATTGGATCCTGGAGAGCGACGGCAGCTATAATAACCACCACGGCTGGACCGAGATCGAGCTGGATGGCAAGCTGTATATTCTGGATCCCCAGCGGGAAGCCCGTTACACAGAGCGTATGGGCTCTGTCCAGAACATCTACTTTGGTATTCCCCATGAAAACGGCGCAGACTGGCGTTATTGGAGCCCCGATACCGAGGCCAACGCTGAGCGTGACGCTTTGTTCTTGTCTGTAACCGCAGACCGGGAAGATCCCAAGAATCCCACAGACCCGGATGCCGAATATAATCCCGGCACCACCCCCGGCACCGGCGAGGAAACCTACACGCTGAAGGTTGTCATAACCGGCAATGGTTCCATCACTTGCGACGCAACCGAGATTGGCGAATACACCTATCAGGTGAAATCCGGCGACAAGGTCCATATGGAAGCCACCCCCGGCGAAAACAGCGCTTTCCGGAGCTGGTGGGATAAAAACAAGCGGGAATATCTTCTGGCTACCAATCCCGCCTTTGAAAGCGCCGCGCAGATCTCTGCTGACGAAGGCGTGACCTTCTTTATCGATGAAAACCTGACCGCCGTCGATGGTGTCATCGTTATTGAGGCAGTATTCTCCGACACGGTCAATCTCTCCATTGTCTCCTCCCGTTCCGGCTCTGTCCAGAGCTATGGCGCAGACGTGCTGCCCCAGCAGGAGCATCTGATTGGTGACCAGGTGCCGCTCACCGCTTTTCCCAACGCCGACAAGGCCTTTGTGGGCTGGTACGACAAGGACGGCAAGCTCCTCAGCGAGGAAGACGCATATAATCTGACTGTTCCCAACACGGACACGACGATCTACGCGCTGTTTGAAGGGGACGTATTCTGCGATATGACAGATGATCTGTGGTATCTGGATGACGTCATGGAAGCTGTAGATCTGGGCCTGGTGGACGGCGTCACCCCCGTAACCTTTGAAGGCGACGCCTTCTTTACCCGTGGCATGGCAGTTGTGATGCTGGCCCGTCTGGATGGGGCTGACATTGCAAATGCGCCTGCCAGCGACTTTGAAGATGTGGAGGAAGGCGCTTGGTTTGCCGACGCCATCAACTGGGCTGCCGACGCCGGCCTGGTCCTTGGCAAGGACGAAACCCATTTCATGCCGGACGATCCTATTAAGCGCGAGGAATTTGTCGCTATCATGGTCCGTTATCTGGAGTGCAAGGGCATTACCCTGGAGCCCCAGGAGCTGACGTATACCGACATGGACGAGATCGACGAATACGCCCTGGAGTATCTCCAGAAAGCCCAGAGCATTGACCTGATTCAGGGCGATCCCGGCGGAACCTTCCGGCCAAGAGCTTCGCTGCTTCGCAGCGAAGGCGCCACCGTTATGGTTCGGCTGACCCACTACCTCAATGAAGCAAAAGGCTGATTGAAATCATTTTTTCGGTGTCTCCCCATTGGGGAGACACCGTTTTTTTTGATATTCTGAAAAAAACACGGCATACTGCAATACTATCTTTTCCTTTTGCGTCTTGTAAGATATACAAAATTTATAAATATATATGTACATAGGCACAAAGTGTGTTATGATACATAGGAAGCGAAACGCATTATAGGAGAGGAGAATATGTATGAAAAAGAATGTTGCTCATCGTGCCGTCCATCTGCTTTTAGCTCTGGTTCTATGCATAAGTTTGTTTGCCTCTGCCGCCATTGCTGCTGAGGAACCAGAGGAGGATATTGCCGCCTTTGGTGCACTGTCCAGCAGTATTCAGGCACAGACTCGGGAAGCATGGACCAACGACGCCTTGGCTCCTTCGGAAATGGAGGCGCTTTTGAACAGGCAAACGCTCCATCCACAGCGGACCGGTTGGATGGAGCTCGACAACCTGCTGGATCAAATGCTTCAAAACGCTGGCAGCGATACCTACAGCAAACTGCGCTACATGTATGACTGGCTGGTGAAAAATGTGACCTACAGCTGGGAGGGCTACAGCAACACCAGCGCTTCTGCCGCAGCATACGACAGTGTTACAGGCTATAATTATCTGTACAATATGCACTACGACGGATTCACCAAAACCATCCCCGATGATATGGCCAACCGTACCTATCATATTTTCACCGCCAAAAGAGGCGTATGTTACGACTACGCCATTGCCATGGCGGTTGTGGCGCGCTATGTAGGGATCGAATCCTATGTCTACACCGGCCGATTCATTTTTGAGGACTCCTATAATGGTGCAGGCCATCACGGCTGGGCCATTCTGGAACTGGATGGAAGCCGTTATATTTTCGACCCCCAACGGGATGCCCGAAACTATGAATATCACGGCCGCAACGGCTATTACTTTGGCATTCCATCCAGCCGCAGCTCCCGATACCAGCCCGACTACTGGAGTGCCGACACCCGTGCCAATGCGGACCGTAACGCCAGCCTATTGCCGGTGACCACAGATCGGGGGGATACCGCCCAAATTACAGTAGCAACCGAAGGAACCGGCACAGTCTCCGGCGACGGCAGCTACTATATCGGCAGCCCGGTCACCTTGACGGCAACACCAGCTGCCGGCGTACATTTTGGCGGATGGTATGACGAAAGCGATAATTTGCTCAGCTCCAGCACGTCCTATACCTTCACCGCCTCCACAGATCAGACCATCACCGCAAAATTCGTCGTGACTTTGGAGGCCTTTGCCTCCCGTTCCGGCACTGTTTTCGGAGCCGGAGACTATGTGGTGGGTTCCTCAGCCACGCTGACTGCCCAGCCAAAGGATCATGTCTCCTTTGACGGCTGGTACGACATAGACGGCAACCTGCTCAGCACAGAGCGCACCTATTACTGCACGCTTACTGAGGATACGCAGATTTATGCCCTCTTTGGCGGAGACAGATTCTACGATATCCCCGTGAACGCCTGGTATGAAGAGGACGTCATGGAGGCCGTGGATCTGGGGCTCGTGGAAGGTGTCACGCCCATTTCTTTCTGCGGAGATATGAATTTCTCCCGGGCCATGGCTGTGGTGATGCTGGCCCGTCTGGATGGGGCTGACATTGCAAATGCGCCTGCCAGCGACTTTGAAGATGTGGAGGAAGGCGCTTGGTTTGCCGACGCCATCAACTGGGCTGCCGACGCCGGCCTGGTCCTTGGCAAGGACGAAACCCATTTCATGCCGGACGATCCTATTAAGCGCGAGGAATTTGTCGCTATCATGGTCCGTTATCTGGAGTGCAAGGGCATTACCCTGGAGCCCCAGGAGCTGACGTATACCGACATGGACGAGATCGACGAATACGCCCTGGAGTATCTCCAGAAAGCCCAGAGCATTGACCTGATTCAGGGCGATCCCGGCGGAACCTTCCGGCCAAGAGCTACGCTGCTCCGCAGCGAAGGCGCCACTGTCATGGTTCGGCTGACCCATTATCTGAACGCCAACGAATAGAATCTATACGAAAGCAGTGGTCTGGAATCCCGTGAGATTCCAGACCGCTATTGTTATGATTCCTCCGAGGAAGTATCTATGGCCGACGATTCCGGACTTGCAGACTCAGCACTGGTTTCCTCCTGTGTGGATGAATCTGATTCCTGTCCAGAGGCATCTGACTCTTGCGTGGGTTCCTGCTGAACCGGGAATTCCTCCATACTGTCACTGACACTGCCAGTGGCAGCTTCTGCCGTGAGCACATCCGCCAGGGATCCGTCTGTCAGAAATGTATCCGCACTGTAGAGGAACAGCACATCTGTAATTCCGTAGCTGTTGAGAATGGCATCCAGGCTGTCATAATAATATCTCGGGTCCACCATGATGATTTTCTCATAATAGGGCACCAAGAACTGCACAAAGGAGTTGGCATAGGAGTCCTTGAACAGCAGCAGACTACGCCCATTATTGGCTGTCGTTTGGATTTCCACCGTGGGATAGTTGCCGCCGAAAAATACGGTATACTTGTCCTTCGTCTCCAGCGCGCTGCTGTTATAGATGGAACAGATGCGCTCTTGGCTGTCGGAATACGTTACATAATAGGAAATCCCGGTGTCCTTGGGCACATAGATCTGCACATCATCCGTCACGGCATGGCTGCCACTTTTGGAGGCCAGGGTCCCTTCAAAATCTGTGGCTACCGTATAAATATCATAGTCTTTCACCGGGGAACCGATCCCCATGGTGCCGGTGTTGGCAGTAAAGGCGTAATATGCTCCCAGTGACGTCCAATGGTGATCCGTCTGATAGTAGATGTATTCCGAGGCATGGGCAGAGAGAGGGCTGGCCGCATCCAAGAACTGAATTTTACCATCCAGCTGTTTTTGCACATCCGCAATATCCTGCAGCTGATCCCGCACCGGTGCGTTTTTCGGCAGATATTCGGACAATATGGCGGAGGCACCAGGCACCAGCATCATCCGCATGGAAATGTCGGTGTGTTCAGCGGCAAACTGATTGACCGCATCCACAGTCTTTGCCACCACTTCCTGATTGGGCGTTTCTGGATTGGCAATCAGATACCCGTTTTCACAGAGATACACCCCGCCGGATTCTTTACGTCCCAAGCGGGAGTCTTCCCAAAGCTTCAGGGATATCCAGCCATCCCGGGCAAAGAACTGATCGTTGTACCAGTCAGTAAGCCCCGAGAAGTAGCTTCCATCTACCAGTGCAGAAAGGGAAAAAGAAGGCTTTTGGCTGAGGTTTCGATTTTCCGTTTCCGAGAACTCCCGGTCCTTAGTCACCAAATTGATCAGGAAAAACAGGAGGACAACAACAAGGAAGGCACCAGCCAACAATACATTATGGGTGCGCCGCTGCTGGGCGGCCTGACGCCGGTTTTTCTTCCGGCGAGGTTGCTTCTGAGATTCTTCCACAGCACTGACCTCCTTAGAACTGGAAATACAGGAATGAGGTGTAGGTGGCGTTGACCAGATAGGCCACAGTCAGCACCAGCAGCAGGATGTACACGCACACAGACAGATAGGAAATAACACGGTGTCCCCAGTAAGCCGTCCGTTGGTGCAGCCGCTGCACAATGGGGCCACAGCCCACAATGGCAATCAGCAGCAGTGGCACATTGCTGAAGAAATAGTACTTGCAGGCACTGTCCACAAATCCCATATGTCCCAGACCGAACATCTGTCCATAATAGTGCATAGCGCTGCCAAGAGACGGAGAGAAGAACAGGACCCATCCAAAGAACACCAGGATTACCGTTCCAGCAATCCGAAGGACTTTGGGGATCTTTTCCGCCCGTTCCTTCAGGACAAATTTCTCCAGCAACACAAAGGCCCCATGATAGAGCCCCCACAGAATAAAGTTCCAGGAGGAGCCGTGCCAAAGTCCTGTCAAAAACCATACCACCAGCAGGTTCCGAATGATCTTGGGCGTAGAGCACCGGTTACCTCCCAGGGGAATATACACATAATCCCGGAACCAAGCTCCCAGAGAAATATGCCACCGACGCCAAAACTCGGAGATGCTGGACGAGAGATAGGGATAATCGAAGTTCTTCCCGAAGTCGAACCCAAACATCTTGGCCAGGCCAATGGCCATATCCGAATAGCTGCTGAAATCGAAATACAGCTGGAGCCCATAAAAGATCATACCCAGCCAAGCGGTTCCGGCACTCATGGCAGAGAGTCCGGAGATGGCAGAGAAAGCTGTACCAAGGTTGTCGGAGATTAGCACCTTCTTGAACAGACCCACCAGGAACATATTCAAACCTGCGCCAAATTTGGCTGGAGCCATCTGCCGCTCGGCAAGCTGCGCCTCCATATCCTTATACTGGACAATGGGCCCAGAAATAAACTTGGGGAAAAAGGTTACATACACGCCATACAGGAGCGGATTTTTCTGTACCTGGGCTCTGCCGCGGTAGACGTCCAGCACATAGGACAGTACCGTGAAGGTGTAAAAGGAGATTCCCAGCGGCATCTCCAGTCCCGGCGCTGCCAGGTGCAGTCCCGTAATAGCGTTGATATTGTCGATCAGGAATCCGTAGTATTTGAAAAATCCCAAAAACAGCAGATTGACCACCACAGCTAGGATCATAAACACGCGGGCTGCCACAGGTCTTTCTTTTTCATGAAGATCGGCAATCTCCAGACCTGTGATATAGTTAAACGCCATGCTCAGCAGCAGCAGAATGAGATAGCTGGGCTTTCCCCAGGCGTAAAACAGCAGGCTGATCACCACCAGCGGAATCGCGCGAAACCGTTTTGGCACCACATAGTAGAGGATCAAACTGATGGGAAGAAACACAAACAGAAAAAACAGACTGCTAAAAATCATGTTCTCCCCTCCTTACAGTGCATCCAAAAAGGCTTGACGGACCGGCGCGGTATCGCTGGCCACCACCAGCAGCATATAGTTGCCCCGAATCTCTATCACGCTCTGTTCCAGCATTTCATACTGGTTGATCCCATAGCCATCAAAGCTGGCTTTCTGGGTTTCCACCCTCTCTTCCATGGCAGCTTTGACCGTCTCCTGCTGAGAAGTATCCTTGAGCTTTACCAGCAGGATCTCTTCCGCCCCCATGTTGGTGGTAGGGTAGTACAATAGTACCCCTTCATAGTCATCGGGACTGAGGCCGTAGAGCCGCTTGACCATCTGATTATCCGCTTCCTGCATGGTGGACAAATCCGCTGCACCTGCCACAGCCTCAGACATCACGGAAAACTCCGTCTGGCTCTCCCGTCCCTGGGCGGAGCTGAAATAAAGAAATACCACCGCCCCTATCACTAGCAGCCATTTGATGACCTCCAAAACAGGAATTTTTACTTTTGACCAAGTCATCTGCCCCACCTCAACTCTCGTTTGTCATCGTCTCTCCATCCTCTTGGGCGCTGAGTTCCTCCCCA
>CBCTLT010000058.1:0-7434 GCA_965147785.1 uncultured Oscillospiraceae bacterium | reverse complement strand
AGCTGGGGTGATATTCGATGAGCAGCTTTGCCCGTTCAAGCCGTTTGGCATGGATCATCTCCAGCAAGGACTGGCCGTAATATGCGCGAAACTGTGCGGTGAGCTGGCTGCGGTTGACGCCGAATTGTTCGGCGATCTGGGATACGGATAGAGCCATGGAACCGATATTCTGCTCGATATACAAATAAACATTGTTCAGGCGTCTGGTATTGAAGTATTTGTTTAATTCCAGACGCCTTTTATGCAGCATGGAGAGGATTTCCGTCAGGTTTTCGATATATACGGTTTCGTGATCCCCGTCCATAATGCAGCGGGAGATTTGATTTTTCTCAAGAAAGGCCTTGTCAATGATGGTCTTGTCGATCAAATAGTTCAGAAACACAAGGCTGAAACTTTGCATCTGCCGGTGCAGGGATTCGATGGAGCAAGCGGAATGCTCCCGCAGCATTTTTGCGATCTCCCTTGCCGCTTGATTGGGCTGAAAACCAGTGTCCCCCAGCTGTTCCGCCAGGGAAACAGACATGCGGTGATAGCAGTCCAGAGAGGAACTGTTTCCCAGAGCGGTCTGCAGCTTCAGGTCGAGGAAGCTGATACGGGGAGACTCATCAAAGAAGCGAAGATAATCCAGTCCATGCCGCAGGGAATTGGCGGCATGAAAGATGCCCTGCTGCCCGAGCTCGTCCTGGCTGATCAGGATGTGCAGATCCCAGTCTGCCTCCAGTTGGAACAGGCGGTGGCAGCAGTTGGTCATCTGCCAATGGAACCATTCTCCGCGCAATGGAGGCGAAAAGACCAGAAGTCCATAGAGGCCGCCATCGGAGGTGAACAGGTGCATCTGGAATACGGACCCGAAAATCCTGTGAATCATGCAGATCAGCGGATTTGGCTGAGACTGCAGCAGCATATCCGCGGTCCAGAGAGAGACAGTGTCAAATTGTACCAGAATGTAGATCTGATCGTCCGGAAGCAGGATGCCGTAGCGTGCCAGCTGGGTAAAGGCGTTGCCGCTAAAGTCCCGCTTGTTGTGCAGCAGAACATCAAAGTAATCTCCAATCCGCAAAGAGCGCTCGATCCAGGCTGCTTCCTGGGATTTGTCCGGATGTTCGGGGAAAATATACATTTCTACTCACTCCGCCAAGTTTTTCGTTTTCTTTCAGTATACACGGAAGGGAACGGGGGGACAAGACGGAGGCTTTATTTTTTTGCAATTTACCAAACTGCAAAGCGCCAGCGCCAGAATACAAATTGTGTTTCCGTTAAAAAGGACGCATAATGGAATCAGAAATATACAGACATGGCAGGTGAGCGATATGGAAATTTCACATATTTTTTCTCCCATTCGGATCGGAAATGTCCGGCTAAAAAGCAGACTGACCCACACGAAAAGCGGCGGAGGACTGGATGGCACAGCCAGGCAGTTTGAACGGTCTACGGCCTACTATGTGGCCATGGCCAGAAATGGAGCCGCATTGGTCTGCGTAACCGTGGGGACCTGGCCGGATTGCGAAGGGAAACGCAGCGTCATGTCCAACGTTCCCATGGACGATCCTGAAATCCAGCAGGGCTTCCGCGCTCTGGTAGAGGCGGTCCATCGGGAAGATACGCTGTGTATGGCGTCGCTGATGAACGTGGAGCCCCAGGAGCTTTCCATCTGCCAGCTGGAGCGGTGGGACTTCGACTTCCAGGGGGACTACAACCCGAACTTCAAGAACAAGCCTACCATTTCCCCGGAGCGCTTGGAAGGGATGATTCGCGACTATGTGTATCAGTGCCGGGAGCTGCAAAAGCTGGGCTTTGACGGAGCCACGTTTTACATGAGCTACAGGGCATCCATCCTAGCCAACGCCATAGATCCGGTTTTGAACCAGAGGACCGATCAGTGGGGCGGAAAAACGGTGGCGGAACGGGCCAGACTGCCCTTGGAGGTTTTCCGCCGGGTCAAGGAGGCCTGCGGCCAGGATTTCCTGATCGAGATCCAGACCTCGGCCACAACGGAATCCCCGGGCTATGACGTGGAATATTGGCTGGATTTCTGTAAGCTCTGCGAGGGCCTGGTGGATATTTTCCAGGTGCGAGGATGGGACGGGTCCTATACCCATGTGACAGGATTCAACTCCACCCGGGAAAATCCATATAATCTCCAGTTTGCCGAGGCCTTTAAACGCAGAGGGATTCGAGGTTTGGTGGCCCCGGTGGGTGGTTTTGGCCATCCCGAAACCATGGAACGAGTTTTGGCGGAGGGAAAGACCGACCTGATCGCCATGGCCCGGACCTATATTGCGGACCTGCATTTTGCAGATAAGCTTCGTGCCGGCCGTCCGGAGGATGTGATCCCCTGTCTGCGCTGTATGGGAAAATGCGATTTTCCCACTTGCGCCGTCAATCCGGAATATGGGCTGCTGAAGTTCCCGGACCTGTTTCCAGAGGCAGGACCTCCCAAAAAGGTAGCGGTCATTGGCGGCGGAGCGTCCGGCATTCGGGCGGCTCTGGCGGCGGTGTCCAGAGGGCACACGGTGGACCTGTATGAAAAATCCGAACAATTGGGCGGCCAGGCGCGCTTTTCTGCGTTCTGTGATTTTAAATGGAACCTGTATGATTATCTCCGCTGGATGGTCCGGCAGGCCCAAACCTGTGGGGCGAACCTGCATCTTGGCGTCACGGCCATGCCGGAACTGCTCAAAGCCCAGGGGTATGATGCGGTGATATGCGCCATGGGTTCCAAACCGCGTACCCTGCCCATTCCCGGTGCGGACGGGGATTTTGTCTGGACGGTGGACGCTGTGTTTGGACATGAGCAGGAATTGGGGCATCGAGTGGTTGTGGTTGGCGGCAGCCATTCCGGCTGTGAGACGGCGCTATACTTGGCACGGGCCGGCCATCAGGTGACGCTGCTGACCCGTGGACAGGAGGTTTATACGGATAACGCCCACTGCATCTACGGAGAGCTCCAGGCCTATCTGCGGGAGAAACATCTTACCGTGGTGGAATTTGCGCAGACCACCAGGATCTCCCCCAATTGTGTATACGCCAGGGTCCAAACCAATGCCCAGCGGAAAAAGCTGACCTTCCAGACGGTCAGCGGGATGCTCCGCCGCCAGCCGGAACAGGTGGAGAAGATCCCCGGCTTCCTGTATCCGACGTATCCGGACACCCAAAAACTGCTGGCGGAAGCCCAGATCAAGCCTGCTCCCGGATTTCCCCATCCACCCGCGGAGCCCCAGTTGGAAATCCAGCCGGAATATGAGGAGCGGGAGTTCCACTGTGACAGCGTGGTCGTGTCGGGAGGACGGGTTCCTCTGCGGGAGGAGGCGGCACGATTTGCCGGAACGGCGCCGGAGATTTATGTGGTCGGAGATAATGTGACCCCAGGCTCCATTCAGGAGTGTACCTTGACTGCTTTTGCGGCAGCCATGGCCCTTTGACCAGAGAGTTCCCCTACGGGTCTCAATATTATTGATGAAGGAGGATTATTATGAAAAGGATTTTTGCGCTTTTACTGGCGGCGGCAATGACGCTGGCAATGCTGTCCAGCTGCGGTGCCGGAGGTGAATCGTCTGCATCTGAGGATTCCGCAACCAACCCCCAGCAGACCGCTTCTGAGGAAGTTTCCGGGCTAGAGACTACTCCAGCGGTGGAGGAGACGGTCTCCGCCGAAGAAGCTCCGGCGGAAGCGTCGGCGGTGGAGGAGACGAAGCTGCCCTCCATCTCCTACCCCATGGTGACGGACGACAGCGTCAGCATCACCCTATGGGTGTCCATGCCCTCTCAGATCTCCCCTTATATGGAGGATGTGGCGGATTCTGCGGCCTACCGGGCAGCAACGGAGGCCACCGGGATCATTCTGGACGCCACCACCGTGTCCACCGAGGTTCAGAATGAACAGTTCCAACTGATGTGTGCCTCCGGGGGGATATTGGACTACGACATTGTGGTGGGTGCAT
Organism: uncultured Oscillospiraceae bacterium; assembly: GCA_965147785.1. Lineage (GTDB taxonomy): Bacteria > Bacillota > Clostridia > Oscillospirales > Oscillospiraceae > HGM13006. Next base: position 3,493 of record CBCTLT010000058.1, on the reverse strand, counting down.
CAGTTGCCTACGGTGGAACCGACGCGGCAGTGGAGGACGGCATCCTCCTGGACCTGACGGACCATCTGGCTGAATATATGCCGGATTTCTACAGCTTCCTCCAGGAGGATGACGAGATCCGCAAGCTTCTCACCACCGACAGCGGCTATCTGGCGGATGTGGCGGGCCGGGGATCCGGCGGACGGGCCCAGGGCTTTGGCATCCGCAAGGACTGGCTGGATGACGCCGGGTTGGAGATCCCTACTACCTACGACGAGCTGTATGAGGTGTTGACGGTATTCAAAAACGACTATAACTGCCCGGAACCCCTGCTCATGTATTCCACTGGATTCCTGGACAACGACTTCCTGTGTGCCGGCTATGGGGTGACACAGAACGGCTACTATATTGAAGACGGTACGGTGAAGTTCTGCTATACCGAGGACAGCTTCCGGCAGTATTGCGAATTGATTGATCAGTGGTACAGCGAGGGGTTGATCTCCAGAGACTTTATCAACAATGTGCAGGGAGCGGGTACCTCCTATGACGCCAAAATGCTGGACGGAACCCTGGGCGTGTTTATGACTGGTGTGGATATTTTCTCCTCCGGCAGTGCAGCCTCTGCCGAGGATGAGAACTGGAACGCAGTTCCCATGGCGGATGTGACCCAGACCGGAACGGAAACCATTACCCTGGGCCTGACCCCTGCCACCGATCCTCTGTCCAACAAGTGGAATGTAACGGCCGGCGTGGAGGAAGAAACCCTTCCCTATGTGCTGGGCTATATGAACTGGTTCTTCACGGAAGAGGGCAGCTTTGCCGCCAACTTTGGAATTGAAGGCGAGGGCTTTGCGTATGTGGACGGAGAGCCCAAGCTGACGGAACTGGTGACCAACAATCCCGACGGTCTTTCCTCTTTTATTACGGAGGCCATGTACCTCAACTGGAATGCCCCCTTCTGCCTGGATGAACGCTATTATGACAGCGTTTATGATACTGAGGCCCAAGCGGAGGCCACCGACGTCTGGAACAGCAACCGGAACAACAGCCAGCAGTATCACGGGGATATGACCAGCGATGAGGCTACGGCCTACAGTACCGTTTACAATGACATCGACACCTATATCAGCACCACCAGCATTTCCTTTATGACCGGAGCCAGCGACATTGCGGCGCAGTGGGATACCTTTGTTTCCACCATCGAAACCATGGGAATCGACAGCTGCATCGAAATCAAGCAGGCGGCCTATGACCGCGATTTGCAGCGGTAACAAGAGCAAAGGGGAGAGTTTATTTGCATAAGAAAAGACGGGCGTTAATTCTATACGCCACCATGACAAAAAACACGGAAAAGATCGCGGATTGGTTTCGGGAAACCTTTGAAGCATATCGCTGGGACGTGGTGATGTATCGGCTGAAGAATGGGATGAATTTGGCGGAAATGCAGGAGAACGTCTATTTTGACGATTATGATGTGATCTGCCTGGGCAGCCCCATTGTGGCGGGGTATCCCCTGAAGATCGTCAGCAAGCTGTTTTCCCTGGGGGCCCATTCCGGTCTGGAGGAGCAAACTGCGGCTACTGTGGAAGGTGGAGCTAAGGAATTTACCATGCCCCAGCCTGGTGTTGGCGGGGAACCGCCCAAGGAACAGGAAAAGCCCCAAGAGCTCCAATGGCGTCGCTCGGGAAACCGGGGCCCATATCCTGGTGCAATTTACCAGCATCAGTATAAGCCTCTGGGCGTTGTGTTTACCACCTATGGCGGCGGATTCTACGGTTCTGATGAATGCACCGCCACGCTGGAGATCCTGAAGCTGTTTTTGCAGCTGAACAATGTTGCGGTGGTGGGCCGGTTCGCGTGCTGTGGAAAGGAATTTGGTCCTGCGGGACTAAAGCCGGGGGAAAAGCCCATGTTCAACCACGCCGAGGACGGTACCGATTTGCCGATCCCTGATGCGGAAGTCTATGAAAAAGCTGATGGCACCAAGTTTCCTGCCACCTATTTCTTCCATGCCCGTATGTGGGAGAAGCCTGGCCCCAGAGATGAAGCAAAAGCGAAAGCGCTGATCGGAGATCTGGTGGAGGATTACTTCTGTACCTTCAACGGGGAACGCAATATGGTTGGTTCTCAGTATATCTCCATCAGCTGAGGGAATCGTGCAAGACCAACGCTTTGCCGTAGTCTACCATGCGAATGGAGGTCAAAGCCTCAAAATGAGGCAATCGGACCAGGGATGTGAAAAAACTTGACTTTCCCGAACGAACAACAGATAATAGCTGCGAAGGGGTGACACTATGGACATTACCCAGCTTAAATACTTCGTGGCTTTGGCGCAGACGCTGAATTTTTCCGAAGCTGCCCGGCGCTGCGGCATTACACAGCCCTCTATGAGCCATAATATCGGCGAACTGGAAAAGCAGCTTGGCGCGCCGTTGTTCCTACGTTCCAAAAAAAGCGTTTCCATCACCGAGGCCGGACGGGAACTGCTTCCCAGTGCGTTGGAGATCATCGATATTGCGGAAAAGGCTGCCTTTCGGATCCATCAGATGGAGCTGGGCAAGACGGGCAGCGTTACCATCTCGGCCCTGACCACCTCCAGTGCGGTTCTTTCCAAATGTCTGGCTGCCTTTTCCCGCCGGTATCCGGATATTCTGACGGATATTACGTTCACCTCCGGGCAGAGCGAGGTGCTGGCCATGAACGCAGATAAATATGACTTCCACTTTGCGGTCCGGGACATGGTGCCTGCCGGTGAAAGCTTTGACTATATCGTCTCCCATGTGGACCACCTCTGCGTGGCGTTTCCTGCGGAGCATCCTCTGGCGGATCAGCCCCTGGATTTTTCCAGGCTGGCAGAGGAGCGGTTTATCGCCGTGTCCGAGTCCGATGGACCGGCGCTGTACAATGAGATCCGGCGGGTTTGCGCTGCCCGGGGATTCTCGCCCAGCGTTGTCTGCCAGTATGACCGGGCGGAAGCGGTTTTGCTGTCCGTGGGGGCAGGCACCGGCATCGCCATTGTGCCGGAGGCGGTGGGCAGCGTGTTTTATGCCCAGAATGTGAAGCTGGTTCGGATCCCCGGCGACGACGCGGTGAGAACCTATGTCATCGCCTGGCGAAAAAACATGGGGAATCCTGCGGCAAAGCTGTTTCTCCAGGTGATCCAGGAGCTATTTTTACCGGAATAAGACAAGAACCCGAAACCGATAACAGCGGTTTCGGGTTCCTGTTATGTATGCTGGATCCGGGCCGACAGGGGATGGCTTCCCCGGACATCGCACCAATGCATGATGGTTTGCATGATTACGTCCACACTGGCCTCTGTGCCCAGCATACTGCTGTCCAGGCCCAGGTGGTAATACTCCTGTTTTCCATAGACCCGGCCGGTAAAGTGCTTGTAATGCTGTGCCCGGGATCGGTCTGTGTTTTCCATCTGCTGGGCTGCCTCCTCCCGGCTCAGACCGAACTGCTGCATAATCCGTTCGACGCGCGCATCGGGTCGGGCGTGGATGAAGAG
>CBCTLT010000057.1:0-7459 GCA_965147785.1 uncultured Oscillospiraceae bacterium | reverse complement strand
CTGTGAAAAGCAGTATACATCATCCCAAGTGAGAGATGGCTCTGCGGCCAGCGCAGGGGTAAAAAGCAGCGCTGTCAGGCTAAGCGCCAACAGGCCACGGGTGGCAAAAAAGCTTGTTTTCATTGCAATACCTCCAAATTGATTTGCAAAGGTATTGTTTGCCTGTTGAAAGAAATTATTCCGATCTATTCCAAAAAAATGAAGCTTTTTCTTGCGGACCATAATGTATTTATGCTCTTCCGTTAAATATCATTTTACGCATCAGGTTTTCTGTCCCCTATAAAAATCCTTGGTCATGTTATGAAAAACACCCCCACCGTAACGCTGTACGGTGGGGGTGTCTCATGGTATATGCGGAAGATTTTATGCGGATTCCTCCGCCAGATTGCCGGTATAAAGCTGATAATACTTTCCTTTTTTCTCGATCAGCTCTTCGTGGTTGCCCCGCTCAATGACGCGGCCCTGATCCATTACAATAATACAGTCCGCATTCCGAATGGTGGACAGTCGATGAGCGATCACGAAGGTGGTACGGCCGGTCATTAAGGCGTCCATGCCATCCTGGACCAGTTTTTCCGTCCGGGTATCAATGGAGGAGGTGGCCTCATCCAGAATCAGCACCGGAGGATCCGCCACAGCAGCCCGGGCGATGGCCAGCAGCTGCCGCTGTCCCTGGCTGAGATTGGCACCGTCGCCGGTGAGCATGGTGTCATAGCCATCGGGCAATCTCCGGATAAATCCGTCTGCGTTGGCCTGCATAGCTGCCGCACTGCACTCGTCATCATTGGCATCCAGGTTGCCATATCGGATGTTCTCCATCACGGTGCCTGTAAACAGGTGGGTATCCTGGAGCACAATACCCAAGGACCGGCGGAGATCCGGCTTTTTAATCTTGTTGATGTTGATGCCGTCATATCGGATCTTTCCATCGGCAATGTCATAAAACCGGTTGATGAGGTTGGTGATGGTGGTTTTTCCAGCACCGGTGGCTCCCACAAAGGCGATTTTCTGCCCCGGCTTTGCCCACAGGCTGATGTTGTGCAGCACCAGTTTATCCGGATCATATCCAAAGTCCACGTTGTCAAAGACCACGCCGCCCTGGAGCTTGGTATAAGTGACCGTGTGATCCGCCTGGTGGGGATGCTTCCAAGCCCAGACATTGGTACGCTCCTGGGTTTCTTCGATCTCACCGTCGGCATTTTCCTGGGCGTTGACCAGGGTCACATAGCCGGTATCCCGCTCCGGTTCCTGATCCATCAGGTCAAAAACCCGCTGGGCACCAGCGGCAGCTGTGACCACAAAGTTGATCTGCATACTCACCTGGGTGATAGGCTGGGTAAAGTTTTTGTTCAGGCCCACAAAAGTGACCACGGTGCCCAGGGTCACGCCAGCCAGTCCGTTGATGCCCAAAATAGCTCCAACGATGGCTACCAGGGCATAGCTAAGCCACCCGATATTGGCGTTGATGGGCATCAGCAGGTTGGCATATCGGTTGGCCTTATCCATGCTTTCCCGCAGATCCTCATTGATTCTGCGAAAATCCGACTTTGCCTCTTCCTCATGGCAGAACACCTTGACCACTTTCTGGCCGTCCAGCATCTCCTCGATAAAACCGTCCACAATGCCTAGATTCTTTTGCTGCCGCACATAGTATTTTCCGGAAAGTCTGGAAAAGCTCACGCTTACCACAATCATCACCAGTGCGGTCAGTAGAGAGATGATTGTCAGGGTTGGGTTCAAAATCAACATGCTCACCAGGGTCGCCGCCATGGTGATGATGGAATTGACGATTTGGGGAATGCTCTGGCTCAAGAGCTGCCGCAGGGTATCCACATCATTGGTATACACCGACATAATATCCCCATGAGCATGGGTGTCAAAGTATTTGATGGGCAGTTTTTCCATCTTATGAAACAGTTCATCCCGGAGCCGCCGCATGGTGCCCTGGCTGACGCTGACCATGATGCGGGTATAGCCATAGGCCGTGACCACGCCCAACGCAAGCACACCGATCAGGCGAAGCAGCGCATAAAGCAGGGCGCTGTAATCCGTAGAACCTGTTTCAATCATGGGCACGATATAATCGTCCACCAGAGATCTGGGGAAATTTGCGCTGACTACGCTGGCAACTGCCGCCACCACGATACAAACCACTACAAAAAAGAACGGGATTTTATAAAATCGGAACATATAGCCCACGACCCGTTTCAATACCGCAGGAGATGCTCCGACACCTGATTTCCGATTCATGTAATTGCCTCCTTTCACGCCGGCTGGTCAAAGTCTCCGCCGCCCTTGATCTGGGATTCGTAGATTTCCCGATAGATGGCGTTGGTCTTCAGCAGATTTTCATGGGTGTCGAAGCCGTTGACATGCCCTTCCTCCAGCACCAGGATCCGGTCTGCGTGCTCCACACTGGAGATTCGCTGGGCAATGATGATCTTGGTGGTACCGGGAATGGTCCTGGCAAAGGCTGCGCGAATCTTGGCGTCCGTGGCAGTATCCACCGCAGAAGTGGAATCGTCCAGAATCAGCACCTTGGGCTTTTTCAGCAGCGCTCGGGCAATACAGAGCCGCTGCTTCTGTCCGCCGGATACATTTGCTCCCCCACGTTCGATGCGGGTCTGATATCCGTCAGGAAGGCGGTCAATGAATTCATCGGCACAGGCAGCCTGGCATGCCGCAATACATTCGGCCTCCGTGGCTTGGGGATTGCCCCAGCGGAGGTTCTCCAGGATCGTCCCGGAAAACAGCGTATTCTTCTGCAGCACCACAGAAACCTGATTTCTCAGTGTTTCCATATCGTAGTCGCGCACGTCCAAGCCGCCAACCCGCACGACGCCTTGGTCCACATCGTACAGCCGGCAGATCAAATTGACCAAGCTGCTCTTTCCGGACCCCGTACCGCCGATGACGCCGATGGTCTCTCCAGGGCGAATGTGCAGATCAATATCGGTCAGAGCATTTTTACCGCTGCCGTGCTTGTAGGAAAAAGTCACATGCTCAAAATCAATACCGCCGTTCTCCACCTGATAGACAGGGTTCTCCGGCTCCTTCAGATCGGGCTCCTCCCGCAGCACCTGGCTGATTCGACGGACGCTTGCCATGGACATGCTGATCATGACGATCACCATGGACAGCATCATCAGGCTCATCAGCAGCGACATCACATAGCTGAACAGACTGGTGAGCTCTCCGGAACTCATGGTTCCGCCAACAATATAATGAGCACCCAACCAGGAAATCATAATGATACAGAAGTAAATGGCCACCATCATGGCGGGGTTGTTCAGGGCCAACATTCCCTCTGCCTTGACGAACAGTCGGTAGAGATTGGCGGAGGCGCTGGAGAACTTTTGATTCTCATAGTCCTCCCGCACAAAGGCTTTCACCACCCGAATGGCGGAAACATTTTCCTGCACGCTGGCATTGAGGTCATCGTACTTGCGAAATACCTCGTTGAAAATCTTCATAGTTATCACCATAATACCGCCGATCACCAGCACCAGGAACAGCAGCGCCAGAAGGAAAGTAAGGCTCAGCTTATGGCTGATAATGAAGCACATGATGTAGCTGAAAATCAATGTCAACGGAGAACGCACCGCCATACGGATCACCATCATAAAGGCGTTTTGTACATTCGTGATGTCGGTGGTCATACGGGTCACCAAACTGGGAACGCTGTATTTGTCGATGTTGGAAAAAGAAAATGTTTGGATGCGATTGTACTGTGCCTCCCGCAAATTTGCGGCAAAGCCCGAAGATGCACTAGCGGCAAATTTACCTGCCAAGGCGCCGAATACCAGGCTAAGAAACGCCAGCGCAATCATTACGATGCCGTAACGGTATACCGCGGAGAGGTTTGCCGCCTCAAGCCCCTGATCGATGATCATGGCCGTGATGAACGGCAGCAGGATCTCCATAACCACCTCCAGGGTGGTCAGCCCAATACAAAAAAGAGCGTCTTTTTTATAGCGCCCCAATTGGCGCAGAACGGTTTTCAAAATTCTGATGCCTCCTTTTGCGATTGCTTTGTAAGTTCGGACAAATTCCGCAGCAGTTTCTTCTGCATCTCATCCAAGGCCTCCAATTCCGCCGTGGAAAAGGCGCCATAAAGTTGATGATGCATATCGCTGAACGTATTTTCCAGGTATCCCCTGAGCTGCTCTCCGGCTTCCGTGGGAAAAATCAGCTTGGCTCTGCCATCGTCGGCACAGTTCTCCGTGCGCACATATCCCTTGCGCCGAAGGGCCTTTAATATATGGGACAGGGCCGCCTTGGAATATCCAAACTCCCGTTGGACTCTCGTCAGAGAGGTCCCATGTTCATCCGCTTGGCGAAGGACGAATTGCAGCACATTGGCCTGTACCGCCGTTACACCCTGTTTTGCCAGCAAACCATTGGCATACTGCTCCGCCTGAATGGAAATTCTTCGGTTGTTTCGCAGTAATTGCTCGCTGCCAGTGTCTTTCATGGTTCCACCTCTTTCCAATTGTTTAGGCCGAAATATTATCAGCCCATATTTTTATAACACAAAACAGCTTGTATGTGAAATACAAATATGCTATAATCTATAAAAAACTTTTATAGATATTATTTATGAAAACGACGTAAACGCCTTGAAAATACAGGAGGAATTCCACAAATGAACACCACACAGCTTGACTGTTTTATGGCGGTTGCCAATTATTTGAACTTCTCCCGGGCCGCAGAACATCTGCGTTTGTCTCAGCCAGCCGTCAGTCATCAGATCAACGCACTGGAGGACGAACTGGATGTAAAACTATTCCAGCGCACCAGCAAAAGCGTTCGCCTCACCCAGGAAGGTTACCTGTTTTTGCAGTACGCGGGAGAAATTTTAAAACTCTCCGCCCAATCTAAAGCAAGGCTCAAGGAATCCAAGCGGGTGCTGGCAACACGACTGACCATAGGATGCCGAAGCACAGCTGAATTGCATCTAATCCGTCCCGCGTTAAAACGGCTGCGGGAAACCAATCCTGCCGTCGTGCCGGACTTGCGCATGATCCCCTTTGATTCTCTGGAAAACCTGCTGGAAGAGGGCGACATCCATGTCATGTTCTCCTTTGGCAGAGAACGCGCCAAAAAGCTGCGCTATCACGAACTGGCGCATTGCGGCGTTGCATGCATCTGCAGTCCTTCCCATCCCCTGGCCACCCACGATCAGCTTACGGTGGCGGAGCTTCAGACAGCCGACCGGATCGCAGTCAGCCAGCCTCCCATCTGCCCTACCAGCCTCTTTCATATCCAGATCCGCATTATTGGAGAACGCAGTTCCGATCAAATTCTGTTCTGCGGCAGTCAGGAGGTAATCCACACCATGGTGGAAACTGGTTATGCATTTGCCGTAGCCACAGATTTTCCTCACCTTCGAACACCTGGTTTAAAATATATTCCGCTGTTCGAATTTGAGCCGTTATCCTTCGGCGCAATGTATAAGGAGCGCACGCCGGTGATTCAATCCTTTTTCACCCTGTTGGAAGAATCTCTAAAATTTCAGGCAATGCAGTCGCCGTTGCCGTCTTAACTAATTACGCCACATCAATCAGTTCAAAAAACGACGGCCTTGGAGGAACCCAAAGCCGTCGTTTTTTCAGGAAAAAATAGAACCCTTGAAATCAAAGCGATTTCAAGAGTTTTGGTGACCTGCCGGGGAATCGAACCCCGGACACCCTGCTTAAAAGGCAGGTGCTCTACCGACTGAGCTAGCAGGTCAGATGGCAGGGATGGCGGGACTCGAACCCACGGTTCCAGAGTCAAAGTCTGGTGCCTTAACCGACTTGGCCACATCCCTAGATGCGAACCGGCCTAGCATCAAACACCTTTCAGAGGAAGAAGTGGGGTGAGTAATCGGACTCGAACCGACGCTCTCCAGAGCCACAATCTGGCGCTTTAACCAACTAAGCTATACCCACCATTTCTTCATCTGCGGCAACTGGAAGAGGCTGCCCCTGGTACGCCAAGAGGGACTCGAACCCCCGACCTACTGCTTAGAAGGCAGTTGCTCTATCCAGCTGAGCTATTGGCGCAGATCATGGAGCGGGTGATGGGAATCGAACCCACACGACCAGCTTGGAAGGCTGGGATTCTAGCCATTGAACTACACCCGCATCGGGCTGAAATTGTCAGCCTTTAGATATTACCATGTTCCTCTCATTTTGTCAAGATTTTTTTGTAAAATCCCTGGACTAAGTCCTCAGAAGATACTGAGGACCCATCCCTTTAAATAAAGCGCCGAAGGCTCTCCGATGGCAGCCGGGTGATCCCTGGACTGCATCAGCTCTCGGATCAGCCGCACCTGCCTGCCGCTGTCCGCCGCAGCCTCCCGCAGCATCTTGAGAAACAGCTCCCGGGTCATAAATTGGCTGCAAGAACAGGTAATCATAAAGCCGCCGGATTTTGTGAGCTTCATGCAGCGGTAGTTAAGCTCCTTATACCCCTTATAGGCCCCTTCCAATGCCCGACGGGACTTAGCAAAGGCTGGCGGATCCAAAATCACCACATCATAGGTCTTGCCTGCGTCTGTCAATTGGTGGACCACATCAAAAACATTGCCGCAGACCGTTTCAATGCAGTCCAGGCCATTGCGCGCCGCATTGCGACGCACCAGCTCCAGGGCACTTTCCGACACATCCACCGCCTCCACTCGCTCCGCGCCATAGAGGCCCGCATGGATGGAAAAGCCTCCGGTACAGCAGCAGAGGTCCAACACCGTGCCGCCTTGCACATAATCCCGCAGAATGCCCCGGTTTTCCTGCTGATCCAGGAAATGCCCGGTTTTCTGTCCCTCCGGGATATTCACCAGCATTTTCGCATCATGCTCCAGGATCTCCACCTCTGGCGGGATACTGCCGTAAACACAGCCCGTTTGCTGGGGAAGTCCCTCCTTTGCCCGAACCTGGAGATCGTTCCGCTCATAGATGCCCTTGGGTTTCAGCAGCTCCACCAATATATCCAAAATTTCCTGCTTCCAGCGCTCCATCCCCAGGGATACGATCTGAAAGGATAGATAATCCCCAAACTTGTCCACCGTCAGTCCCGGCAGACCATCGGAATCCCCGAACACCACCCGGCAAGCGTTGGTGAGCCCAATGGATTTCCGATAGTTCCAGGCTGCGGTAATCCGTCTCTGGAAAAACGCCCGGTCCACCAGTTCTTCGGCATCTCTGGTCAGGACACGAACCACGATCTTGGAATTGGCATTGAAAAAGCCCCGGGCCACAAACCGCCGCCGGCTGTCCAGTACATCTACCACGCCGCCGTTTTCACAGGTATCGGTATACCAGTCAATCTCGTTGTCGTAGATCCACAGGGACCCCTGGACAATATCCTGTTCCTCTCCCCGTTTCAGGCAAACTTCCATTTAAATCTCCTTGTCACAGAAGGCGCAGTAGGTCTTTCCTCCCACCTGCTTTGTCAGTGGCGGCAGGTACAACTCCGT
>CBCTLT010000056.1:0-7540 GCA_965147785.1 uncultured Oscillospiraceae bacterium | reverse complement strand
GGTCCGGGGCAGCGGTACGGTGGAGGCGGCTCAGAGCTATAACGTCACCGTGCAGGAGACCAGGACTGTCTCCGCAGTCAATGTGAAGGTGGGCGATACGGTCAAGGCGGGAGATACCCTTCTGACCCTGGATGAAACGGAAAGCCAGGAGCTTATCGATGCCCGAAGTGCATACAATGCCCTGAAGCTGGAATACGACAAAATGCTGGTGGATCAGGGGAATCAGAGCCATGCATCGGAGGCGGCGCTGCAGCAGGCAAGGGACGCGGTTTCCAGTGCGGAGACAGATCTGGCCAACGCCAGGCCCAGGCAAAAGTGGATAATCTCACTGGGGCAGCAACCGAAGAAAGTGTGAAAAACAGCAACGCAGAATATCTGGACGCTGTCAACCAGGTGCAGACGCTAACGGACATCGGAGCAAATATGGAGGATCACAGCAGGTATGCCGATTATCTTGCGGCGCTCAATGAACGGGATCGCCTCTATCGGGAACAGATTGCCCCCAAGCTGGCGGAACTGACGCAGCAGCTGGAGGATGCCAAGCAGGCCCTTGTGGATGCCACCACGGCAGAAAGTCAGGCGTCCTCCGCCTATACCTCCGCCCAGGATGCCTTGGCCCAGTTTCAAACGGAAAACGCCAACGCCATGACGGTGGCTGCGGCGGAAGATGCGCTGGAGGCAGCCCGAAACGCGCTGTCTACAGCGGAGGCTACTGCGGCCGATACAGAAGCCCAGCAGACCTATGACGACGCCGTGGCCAAGCTGGATCTGGAGGCCAAGGCCCAGGAGGTGGCTGCTGCGGAGGAAAAGGTGCGGCAGCTGGAGGAAAAGACCGCTGCGGCTAAGATTGTCAGCCGTTACGCAGGGGTGGTTCAGACCATCAATGTAGCCGCTGGAGACACCACCTCGGCGGAGACACCCCTGATGGTGGTGGAATTGACGGAAAAGGGATATACCCTGAACGCCACAGTTACCAAGGAGCAGGCCAGACTGCTCCAGGAGGGGCTGACGGCCGAGATCACAAATATCTGGGAAAGCGGTATCACCATGACTCTGACCTCCATCACTGCCGACCAGAGCGACCCGGCCAACAGCCGGAAGCTGACTTTCTCGGTGCAGGGAGACAATGTGACGGTGGGACAGACCCTGAACTTCTCCATTGGCAATAAGAATTCCAGCTTTGATGTGGTAATCCCCTCGGCTGCGGTCCATACGGACGCCGACGGCAGCTTCGTCTATACGGTCACGGTGAAGTCCAGCCCCCTGGGCAATCGGTATACGGTGAAAAAGACCGCCGTGGAGGTGTTGGCTTCGGACGATATCAACTCTGCCGTCAGCGGCGAATTGTCCACGGCGGATTTTGTGATTACGACGGCAACTGTGCCGCTGCAGCCGGGAGATCAGGTCCGAATTGCGGAATGAGGTGAGACAGGTGAGGCACTGGAAAAAATTCCTTTGGGCCGGCCTGTGCGCCTTGAGCTTGCTGGGGTTCTGGCTGATGTATCGCAGCGATGGCGATACCATTTCTGAGCTGACCCATCAGATGGCGGCGGAAAACTGGGAGACGGAGGAAAAACCCTATGCCATGGCCTCGGTGTTTTTGGAGCCGGAGCAAGGCATTTCTCAGAGCCGGATGGGGGAGATCTATCTGGCGGTGGAAAACGCATTGACGGCCGGCGGCGTGCCTTCGGAGGAATATCCCTGGTTTTATGCAGCCTCCTACCTCACCGACGCCACGCTGAAAAATGGTACGTCCACCTGTGATGTGGAGCTCACCGCTGTGGCGGGAGATTTCTTCCGTATCCATCCCATGGAGCTGGTAAACGGCTGGTATATGGATGAGGCCGACGTGATGCATGACCGGATCATCCTGGACAGGCAGACGGCCTGGAATCTGTTCTATTCCAGCAATGTGGCTGGACAGTTTGTGGAGGTCAATGGCGTACAGTATCAGGTGGCGGCCGTGGTAGACACAGAATCCGGAAAATATAATGAGATGGCTGCCGAAGGGACCTGCCGGGCCTGGGTTTACGCGGATTCTCCGGCACTGAGCGCCACAGAGGGAGCAAATACAGGGACTGGGACCGAGGAACCGATGGCTATGGTGGCGGAAACCGATTTGGAACAGGGATTTACCTGTATGGAGATCGTGCTGCCGGAACCGGTAAAGGAGTTTACCGCCAGTACCCTCAAAACAGCCTTGAAGGATATGATCCCGGAGAATACCCTGGTGACGGATAATACCCGCCGCTTCTCCCTGAAAAACCGTTGGGATATTCTGAGGAACCTGAGCACCAGAGGGATTTCTTCGGATGCGATCCCATATCCTTATTGGGAGAATGCTGCCCGGCTGACGGAGAATCATTTGGCGTTGCGCCTGATTCCGGAAGGGTTCTTGGTGGGATTCCCGGCAATGATCCTGCTACTTTGGCTCAATCACAGACGAACCTGGGGCTTCCACAGTCTTCGGACGCTGGCAGAGAATGCCGTGGACCGAAAGCGTCAAAGAGACTATGAAGCCCGGCAGCGGGGCGAAGAACCGGAACGGGTCCGCCGAAGAAAACAGCGGCAGGAGGGAAGGCGGTCCAGAAGGCAGCGGCAGAAGGCCCTGCAATATGCCAGCAAGAACCGCCGATGGCGGAAATGATAGACTGAAATTTGCACAAAGAAAGAGGGATACTATGAAACTAAAACGATTTGCGGCGCTGACGCTGACTGGAGCCATGTGCCTAGGTTTGTTTGGCTGCGGTGATAAGGAGACAGAATCCACAGAGTATAAAACGCTGGCCAAAGAATTGGGATATGGCTACCTGGCGGAATATGAGACAGTGGAGGATCTGGGCCTGGACTATATCAACAATGTTTCCACAGCCCAGGGCAAGATGTATTTTTGCGGAGACTATTTCGATCAGGATACGATGGAAAGCGGTACAAAGCTCTATGAAAGGAATATGGAATCCGGCACCATTCAGGAAATTCCTATGCCTGCTCTGGAACGGTCTGACAACAGCAACGAGTATATCCAGATGATCTCCATGTGCGGAGACGGCAGCGGCTATTGGATGATAACCAACCAGTATACGTTTGCCACTGAAATTCCGGAGGCGGAAGCGGTTCCTGCGGAAGAGGCGGAAGCTTCTTCGGAAGAAACGGTTGCGGAAGAGGAGCCTGTGGAGAATGCTGAGGAAGTGGCTACAGAGGAAGAACCAGCCGAGGAGATGCCTGCAGAAGAGGGCGAAGCTGCGGGGAATACGGCGGAATCTGATGGCAGCCAGGTGCAGCTTTTGACGGATGAAGTCCCTGTAGAGGAGACCACAGAAGAAGCGGCAGAAGCGGAGACTGGGACGGAGGAAGCTGTCCCAGCGGAAGATACGTCTGAGGAACAGGCTCTGGAGGAAGCTGCTGGTGAGGACGTGGCTGTGGATGATAGCTTTGTGTATCAGGAGCCGGAGGAGAAGTATTTCGCAAAGAAATGCGATATGTCCGGCAATGTGCTGGTAACCATCGATCTGACAAAGGCAGCTGAAAATTTAGACTATTTTTACTGCCAAGCGCTGGCTCAGGACGCCGCCGGAAATCTCTATCTGGCGTCGGATCAGAATATCCTGTGCTTTGGCGCCGATGGGGTGCAAAAGGAAAACATTGCATCGGATACAATGTACGTACAGTCTATGGTGGCCAGTGCGGACGGCACCGTGGTGGTGAGCGGCTTCCAGACGGGAACCGGCGGTACCTATTTGGGACGGGTGGAAAATGGCAGCCTGGTGGAGATCGACGCTTCGGCGCTCAGTGCTGTGAGAAGCTTTAACCTGTATCCTGGCAGCGGGAATACGGTGCTGCTCAGCGACGGTACCCTGCTGTATTCCATGGATGCGACTACTGGGCAGCTCACAAAGCTGCTGTCCTGGCTGGATTCTGACATCAACGGCAACAACCTGTTCGGCGTGCTGGCGGGGGAAGGAGACACCGTTTTGGTGCTGCTTCAGGATTATCAGCAGAGTAGTGGGAAAACCGTCTATGAGCTGGGGACGCTGACCAAAACGCCCTACGACCAGATCCCCGAACGGACCATCATTACCCTGGGCGCTCAGTATCTCGATGACGTTATCCAGGATGCTGTGATTCGATTCAATCGTAGTAGTGACAAATATCGGATCACTCTGGTGGATTACAGCGTCTATAATACAGAAGAGGACTATGAAGCCGGGGCCAAGCAGCTGGAGAAGGACATCATTTCGGGGACCTGCCCGGATATTCTGAGCCTGACCACCAGCAATGTGGATAAATTTATTAGTAAGGGCGCGCTGGCGGATATGTCCGCTTTGATGGAAAAAGATGGAGAGATCTCTATGGACGATCTGCTCAGCGGTCCCATGAAGGCCTATATGCAGGATGACAAGCTCTATGGCATGCCCTATTCCTTTGGACTCAACACCCAGTATGCCAGTGCAAAGCTGGTGGGGGACCGGGAAGCCTGGACCATGGAGGAGATGGGGCAGATCATCGACAGCCTGGACGAGGACACGAAGATTGTCAGCTGGTATACCCAAACGGACTTCCTGACCGATCAGGTCTATCTCAATTTGAACCAGTTCGTGGATTTTGCCAACGCGACCTGCAGCTTTGACAGCGATGCTTTCAAACGACTGATGGAGATCAGCGCGAAACTTCCAAAAAGTTATGAAACCGAAGACAATATGGCAATCAGTTCTGGAGATGAAATGCAGCAGCTCCAGACAGGGGATTTGCTGATGACCACCAGCGGAGTATACGACGCCTATTCAATTAAGTATATGTATCGCCTCTATACCAAGGAGAACGGCATTGTACGGATTGGATACCCCACGGATGGCGGTGGAAACGGAGCCATGCTGAGTGTCAACGGAGGTCTGGCTATTTCCTCCAAGAGCAAAAACCAGGAGGGAGCATGGGCCTTTATCAAAACGATGCTTTCCGATGAAGTGCAGGAGGAGCAGTGGTCCCTACCGGTGACCAACGCTGCCTTTGATAAAGTCCTGGCATCTGCCATGGAAAAGGACTACTATTTGGACGAGAACGGCGAGAAGGTCTATACGGAATCCACGGGGTATATTGGAGATACTTCCTATACCATTGGAGAATTGACCCAGGAGCAGGCCGATGATTTCCGGAACTATGTCAACGGGGCATCCATTTCCGGCAGCTATAACACGGATATTATGGAGATCATTACAGAGGACTCCGCCGCGTATTTCGCTGGCGACAAGTCTGCGGATGAAGTGGCGAAGCTGATTCAAAACCGGGTGGCCACCTATCTGGGTGAAACCAGCTGACGGCCCCTTGGCAGACATATATTTGACCATATTGCTTAGAACGGGGAGCCGTGCCGGCTGGGCATGGCTCCCCGTTTGTGTGCAAAGTCGTTTCCCGTAAAAGTGGGAAATCCTTGAATTATGGCAAAAACGGTTGAAAAAGAGGAATTTAAATGCTACAATCTCCTTGGTTTGCTGTGCCGATGTTGTACGGCAAAAAAATACTGAAGGGGACTTTTCATGAAAACAAGAATAGTATCCATCTTTTTAAGTCTTGCCCTGATGGGAAGTCTGCTGTTGTCTGGGACTGCCTTTGCTGCGGATGGCATTGACGAGATTCCGGCAGCGGAAGGGTATGAGGATCCCATGTATGGAAGAGAAGCCGAACGTGGCAGCTGGACGCCAGCCACCGGGAACGGCTTTGTTGCGGATGCCAAGGCAGCCAGCGGCAGTACCAGCTATGCAGATTTTGTTACGAGAGAGCTGCAGGATGGAGAAAGCCTGATGCGGGGCATCGATGTGTCTGTATACCAGGGGGACATTGACTGGGAGGCAGTAGCCGACAGCGGTGTGGACTTTGCGATTATCCGCGTAGGCGCCCGCGGTTGGGGCTACAGCGGAACCCTGATGAAGGATAGCAATTATCAGAAAAATATCAAAGAGGCCCAGGCCAACGGTATCCAGGTGGGAGCTTACATATTCTCACAGGCCATTACCGAAGAGGAGGCTCGGGAAGAGGCCCAGCATATTATGACGCTGCTGAAGGGCTATGAGATCGAGCTGCCCCTGGTGCTGGATTATGAATATGCCTGGGTGGATGGCTCTGATGGCGGCAGACTCTATGACGCGAATCTCTCCAGAGAAGAGGCCACCGCGATTTGCAATGCGTTTTGCGATGAAGTGGAGAAATACGGCTATGACAGCATGGTCTATGCCAACAAGTATATGCTTACCAGTAAGCTCAATGCCTCGCAGCTGGGGCGTGTGTGGTTGGCGGAATGGGGAACCAGGGCTAGCTATACTGGAAGCTATGAATATTGGCAGTGCAGTGATTCCGGCAGCATTCCCGGGATCAGCGGCCCGGTGGATCTGGACTTCTGGTATGATCCCAATGGAGATACGGTTTCGTCCCTGCCCTTCACGGATGTGCAGGTGGGACAGTGGTTCTACGAGAGTATTAAGCACGCCTATGAGGAAGGTATCGTAAACGGTGTTACTGTCCAGCATTTTGAACCGGATTCCGAAGTGACGCGCTGTCAAATGCTGACGATGCTCTATCGGACGGAGGGCAGCCCGGAGGTGCAAGGCGATACTGCTTTTGAGGATGTGGATCCGAGTCAGTATTATATGGACGCGGTGCTCTGGGGCACCCAGAATGGGCTGATCCAGGGATATTCCAGCACAGAGTTTGCACCCTATGATTCCATGGTACGGGAGGATCTGGTGCTGCTGCTTTATCGGAAGGCGGGCAGTCCCAAGAGCACGGAAAGCCTGGATGGCTATTCGGACCAGGGGAAGATCTCGGCCTATGCGGAAGATGCCATGAAATGGGCTGTGGAACAGGGGTTGATCCAGGGGTATACGGACAACACCATTCGACCCAGAGGTACCACAACGCGAGCGGAAGCCTGTACCATTCTGATGCGTTATCAGGCGCTGATGGCGGATTAAGAGTGGAAGTAATACAGAATCCATAAGAGACGGCCCGGCAATTGCGTACTGCAATTGCCGGGCCAAGTTTTTTATGATTTCTTTTTGCGGCGTACGGTAAGAACAACTACCAGTACGATCACAACTACGGCTGCAAGACCAAGCACAACATAGAGTACCGGGGAGTCCGATTCGACAGGTTCCGATTCGGACTCGGAGGCTTCCTCTGAAGGTAGAGGAGCTTCCTCCGTGACCGCAGGGGCCTCGGAAGGCTCTTCTGCGGAAACCGGTTCGTCGATCACAGAAGCCTCTACCGTGGAGTCGGGTTCCTCTGCGGTTCCTTCGTCGGGCGTTTCGGTCATGGCACCCTCCCAGGCAGCCTCTTCGTACACGGTGCCATCAGGGGCAGTGGGGATATAGCTCAGATCCACAAAGGATTCCACGTCGGTGTTGAAGGTGTATTCGCCGTCGGCCACGGTGCCGATGCCGGGAACATTTGCAAAGCCGGACTTATCTTCCTCAGAATAGGTGCCGGTGACGGTAATGGTGTACTGACCGTCTCCTTCTACATAGGCGGTGCCATCGGGGGAAACAATGGA
>CBCTLT010000055.1:0-7603 GCA_965147785.1 uncultured Oscillospiraceae bacterium | reverse complement strand
AGTTCAGCCCATCGTTCTCCCCGTTAATGGTCAGCACAATGGATGTGATATTATCCAGCACCGTCAGGGACTTGGTTAGGGCCCACACGGCAGCTTTTTCTGTAGCCTCCGTATCCTCCTGGGGAATGAATTTATCCGACAGGTCCACATAGCATACATTCCCCGAAACGCTGATGGACAGTAGTTCTGTCCCATAGGGGATGGGGTTGACGAAACCTTGAGGCGGTTCATAGCTCAAAATTTTTGTCACCACTGCCTCCGCCAGGGGCTGAGACACGGTTTGCTTCACCCGGCAGGGTATCGCAAAGGGCTCCTGATTCTCTGCGCTGAGGACATAGATATTGACATCCACCTCGCCGCTGGCCATTCGGACCGGGCCAATACAGTCCGAATTTCTGGTGACCGGCTGCCCCAAAGGAAACAGTCCATAGTGATCCACTGCTTCTCCCTCTACCAGAAACTGCACTGCTTCAATTCCGTCCAGCCCCGTCAAGGTGTTGGTGATGCCATAAATGGTCATGTAAGCGCCATAGGTATCGTCCAGTCTGTTTTCATAAAACTCGTGGGAGAAGTTCACCGTGCAGACCCCCTCCGAGCTGCTGATTCCCAATATCTCCGTACCTTCCGGGATAATGGGCTTTAGTTGTTCATTTTCCGGCCCCTCCAACAGCTTTCGCATTACATAGGCCGTCTCTGTCTCATTTTCGCTGAGAGTGGCGTCCCGGGTTTCGGAATTGAGATAGCGGTATTCGCTGTCGGCGAAGTAGACCACAAAGGTTTCTGTCATATCATCCTGTAGGCTGTTGGACAGCACATACTGTCCAGGCTTCGCCTCAAGCTGGATGCTCTCCGTCTCGTCCATCAGAGTTACGGATTCCAAATTGAAGTAGGCACACACTGTATTGGCCAAGCAACAGTTGGCAATGGACATTTCCACGCCCATCAGGGTAAAATACTCTCCCGACATTTTCAGCGTCATGGTCTGATCCGAGGTCTCCACATCCAGCACTCGGGTCCCATGGGGGAATGGGGATACCAGATTCTCCGATACAGGGCCGCTGAAATAGAGATCAAAGAATTCCCACAGCGAGAGCACATCGACCTTTCGAGACTCCGCTGCCACCGACATCTCCGAGGCCATTTGCTCCACGTCCTTCGTCTCATAGTAGAATAGGATCTCAATCCCCTCCCCATCAACGGTCTCTTGCCGCGTACAGCCTGTGCCATACAGCAGCATCACAGCTGTCAGCGCCAGTCCCAGGATTCGATTCCACCGATTCATGGCTCTCCCTCCCATCGAAACAGCGGGAAGCGAACCGTAAAGCGTGCACCACCCTGGGGGCGGTTGGAAGCCTCTACGGTGCCGCCGTATTTCTCCACCGTCTCTCGAACAATGGCCAGCCCCAAGCCCGTACCACCGGCTTCTCTAGAACGGGCCTTGTCCACGCGATAAAAGCGCTCAAAGATGCGATCCATTTCATCCTCAGGAATGCCGATGCCGTTGTCCTCAACAATAAGGACCGCGTTTTCTCCCTGGGAATAGGCAATCAGCCGGACCTGTCCGCCGGACTGACTGTATTTGATCCCGTTTTCTGAAAGGTTCAGCACCACTTGGAAAATATCGTCCTCCCGGGCCAGCACGCAGCAGTTTTCTTCCGAGCTCTGTTCAATCTCCGCCCCTACCTCTTTGGCAAACGGCGTCAGCATCCGCACTGCTTTTTTGCAGCATTCTCCCAGATTGACAGCCTCCTGTTCCTCCTCCTGATGGACAAACTGGCGGCTATCCAGAGCTGTCAGATTCAAGAGCTTGGAGGTCATTCTGGTAAGTCGATCTGATTCACTGGAAATGTCCTGAACAAATTCTCGCACTGTCTCCTGATCCAGATCATTCTGGAGGATAGAATCCGACAGAAGCCGGATAGCCGCCAACGGCGTCCGCAGCTCATGGGACGCATCAGACACAAACTGCCTGCGTCGTTCCTCTGTCGTTTGGAGCCGGTCTGTCAGCTCGTTGAATTCGTTGGCTAGGGCGGCAAATTCATCTCCGCCCTTGATCTCAATCCTGTGGCTGTAGTTTCCTTCCCGAACCATGCGGATAGACTCCAGCATCCGATCGTTTTTGCGAATGATGACAATGCCCGACACCAAAAACAGCGCAACGCTGATGACCACGGACACCAGAGACATCCGGATAGCATTTTGCTGGATACGGCTGAGGATCTCGGCCTGCTCCTGATCTGACTCCGCCACATAGACGCAGCCTGTAATCACATTGCCCACCATGATGGGCATGGCCGCAAAGCTTTCAAAGGCATCCACCGTATAATTGCATCGAAATGCATCGTTTCCCTTTAATGCTGAAACGATCTCCGGAAAAAGGGCATAGGACTCCAAGGGCGCCGAACCGGTATTGGTGCTATAGAGCACCACGCCATCGGCGTCCGTAATAACGATCTGACCCACATCGCTGGAACCAAGCACAGAAACCACCTCCTGGGCCCCTTCACTGGTCAGTACCAGATTGGTGTTGAGGGAAGAGGCAATGGTTTCCGCCTTATCCAGCAGCAGCGCATGCTTATAGGCAAAGATCATATCCTCCGTGGTTCGCACTGGCGCAATGGTCTGAAGTACCAGGAGGATCGTGGTCAGCACCAGGATCACCAGCACAATCCGCAGGAGCAGGCTGTCCCAGAACTGACGCAAAAAACGTTTAAGCTTTGAAATAATAGCCAACGCCCCATTTCGTCATGATGTATTCCGGCTGTGCAGGGACCCGCTCCAGCTTTTCCCGCAGGCGGCGCACATGAACGTCCACGGACCGGATCTCGCCCTGATACTCATAGCCCCAGATCAGATTCAGCAGATTCTCCCGGGAGTATACATGCCCCGGATTCCGCATCAGGAGCTCCATCAAATCAAACTCCCGGGCTGTAAGCTCCACAGGCTTGCCATTTTTGTAGGCATTGCGTTCATCCGAATCCAAGGTAATATCCCCGCAGGTGATCCGATTGCTGTTTTCCTTGGTCTCCGCCGGTGCGCTGCGGCGCAGCAATGCACGAATCCGTGCCTTGAGTTCCAAAATGTTAAACGGCTTTGTCAGGTAATCGTCCGTGCCGTGCTCAAATCCGATGAGCTTGTCCATATCCTCGCCCTTAGCGGTGAGCATGATAATGGGCACATTGGAAAACTCCCGGATCTGCATACAGGCATCCAAACCGCTCAATTTCGGCATCATAATGTCCAGAATAATGAGATCAAAATTCCCCGTCTTTGCCAGTTCCACAGCCTCTTCGCCGTCATAGGCCACAGAAACCTCAAATCCATCGTTCTCCAAATTAAACTTGATTCCCTTGACCAACAACTTTTCATCATCGACAACTAAAATTTTCATGGCATATCCTCAACTTTCACCAAATCTACAATTTTTGCATAGGTTTTCTCGCCAATCCCTTGAATATTCAGAATTTCCTCCACCGAAGCAAAACCTCCGTTTTTGGCTCTGTAATCCAATATTCTCTGAGCCAAGACCGGGCCAATTCCCGGCAAAGTATCCAATTCCTCCAGACTGGCTGTATTTAAATCAATTTTCCCATCTGATTCTTCTTCCACATGCGTCTCCGTCCGGGATTCCGTCTCTGAATTTTCTACCAAAGATTGCTCCATCGCTGCCTCAGAAGGCCCGTCCGACTCCTGTTTCTCACCTTCCGAAGTTTGGATGGACGTAGCATCCTCCTCGGGCTTTCCTTCTTCTACCGATTCTGGTTCAGCCTGCGTCTCGATAACGATGGAATTTCGAATCATCATACCTCGGAAATAAAAACCTGCGAAGAATGCCACGATTACGACGCAGACAATCATCGCACGTCGCTCCACAAGCGTGAATTTCATAAGATCACTGTCTTTCCATTTCGAGAAAAATATGCTATGATAGCTTACAGAATGACTTTATTGTAGCACACAACGGCCTTTTTTTAAATGCTAAATTCAAAGAATTCCGGCGGAAACCACCTGTTTTCGCCAAAAAGAACACGTTGTATAAAGGAATGGAGGCTTCATGTGGTTTATACAAACTGGGATGATTTAAAAGCGGACTGCATGACATGCACAAAATGTCCCCTGCATATTACCCGCCATAACGTTGTATTTGGCGTGGGCTCCGAATCTGCAGAAGTTATTTTCATCGGGGAAGGCCCCGGCGAAAACGAGGATCTTCAGGGGATTCCCTTTGTAGGCAAAGCGGGGCAGCTTTTGGATGATATGCTTTCCATTATCGGGCTCAACCGTCAGAACTGCTATATTGCCAATATCGTAAAATGTCGGCCTCCTCAAAACCGGGATCCTCTGAATACAGAACGGGACGCCTGCTCGGAATGGCTCCAAGCCCAGGTTGCTCTGCTGCAGCCAAAGCTCATTATCTGTCTGGGCCGGATTGCAGCCCAGGAATGGATCGATCCGGGCTTCCGCATCACCAGGGAGCATGGCCGCTGGTTTGACATGGACGGCACAAAACGTATGGCCATGTACCACCCCTCCGCCCTGCTTCGGGATCCGGAAAAACGACCGGACACCTTTCGGGATCTCAAGTCCCTGCAAGCGATGATCCGTCAGTGCTGTCCCAATACGATTTTGGAAGAATAAAAAACGCCACGCTGCCAAATTTCGCAGCGTGGCGTCATTCTATGCTTCCGCATCAGATGCAGATTTGAGATAGTCCGGCAGTTCCACCACCGGATAATCCTCCGCATTCCACATATAGTATCCGCCCTCATCCAGCTCTGCATTCCCCATAAGAAAATCATCCTGGTTTTGTCCGCCAGCGGCATTGGACGGATCTACATAAAAAGCAGATCCCTCTATTTCGATCAGGCACCAATATTGGGCCATTCCGTTTTTCTGTCCGCTGATGAGCTGACAGGGTATTTCACAGGACTCCAGCAGCAGCCGATATGCCTGGGCAAATCCATAGCTGGTGGCATGTCCCTCCACCAGCGCGCCATAGGCGCTGTTGGCCATCGAACTGCTGTCATCCCGCAACGGGTCCAACACCGCATCCCGTCCCAGTCGGTTATAGAATCTCCTGGCGTTGGTATACTCCGCATTGGAACTGCCGTAGATCAGGGACAGCTGTTCCAGTTGCTCCATCAACTCCTCCTGATAATCCATCAACTCCTGAGCACTGTGGGTATAGGTAAACTTGATTTCCAAGACCCGCTGCATCCCGTTATCCGGGTAAATCTCCATGGAGACCTCCGGCAGTTCCAACGCAAACTCCGGGTGGTCCAAATAGATCTCCTCCACCTCTGCCTCCAGGTCAAAGGTGTTGTAGTCCCCAATTCGCAGGACCAGCTTGGGCGCATATGTTTCCATGGCCTCCTGCAGTTTGCCCCGCAGGGCATCGACATCTGTCACATAGTCGATAGAACGGATCTCTTCCTTGGTCCGCTTATATGTGGTGTTGATATGGATTTCATAATAGCTGACGATCCGAGAATAGTCGTAGGTCATGGTATTCACCGCATAAGCACCCAGTGGAGAAAGCTCGGAAACCTCGTAGACCGCCTGACTCAGATCGTCAGACAGATTGCCGGAATAGGATTCCGCCCGAATAACCCCTTCCTCCACGCCATCCTCCACCATATTGGAGATGGCATTTTTCAGGCTGAGGTAGCTGTTGACCGTAAGCACATCCGAATCCACAGAAATGCCGTAGTCCTCATTATGGGGTTCCACCACCACATAGGATTTCTCCCGTAGGAATCCGCAGCCGCACAGCAGCGTCAGCAGCAGTGTACAAAGGACCAACCGTTTCAACTTGCTCCTCCTTTCACAGCCTGTGTCTGGAATACCGTTCAAACCCCTCGCCCAGCACCTGATGGGCCTCCTGAAGCACCATGAAAGCCCGTGGATCAATTCCCATGACCAGTTCCTTCAGCTCCGCCACTTGCTGCCGCTTGATGGCGCAGTAGATCACATTTTTCGACTGTCCTGTATAAGCGCCTTCCCCCTTGAGATAAGTACAGCCCCGATCCAGCTGCCGGTCAATGGCATCCCGGACCGCCTCGTCCTGATCGGTGATGATCATGGCCACATAGGAATAGTCAAAACGATACACCACAGCATCCAGGGCCTCAGAACTGACAAACAGGGCCACCACGCAGTAGAGCACCTTGTTGATATCCCGGAATGCAATACCGGTAATCACCGCGATGCTCATGTCCACCAGCAGCATCAGTTTCCCGATGGACAGGTTCTTGAGCTTATACTTCAGCAGCCGTGCCGCAATATCCACGCCGCCGGTGGAGGCTCCCTGCATAAACACCACACCGCAGCCCACACCGGCAAACAGGCCGCCGAAAATGGCTCCCAACAGCGGCTCCGTGGGAATAACAGGGATCATGGTAAACAGGTCGATGAGCAGGGATGAAATCAGCATCCCTGCCAGGGATCCCCAAAAAAACTTTTTTCCCACAAACCGGTATCCCGCCAAAAACAGCGGAATGTTAATTACCACAGAAAACGCGCCCACCGTAATCAACGGAACAAAGGCGTTGACCACCATAGCTAGTCCCGAAATACCGCCGGCACCGATCTGATTTGGCACCAGGAACAGGTCAAAGCCCAAGGCAAACACAGCCGACCCAAAGGTGATCCAGAACAGGTTTTTCAGTATGGGCAGAATTCTATGCTTCACATCCTCACCTTCTTAAATATCTAGGGAGAGCTGCCGCTCTTCCGAATCTTCTTCTTTTAAAATCGCCCCGGCTCCCGGGATGGTTTTGCCCCGATAACGGGAAATGTTTTGGATCGGTGTTTCCTCCAGCCGCTGTACTCGATCCAGGGTGGCCTTTTTCCGCAGGGTCATTGTCGCAACACCGATGGTGGTTCTGGTGGTTTTGGCTGCAAGAAGCGCTGTATTGACAATCAGTGCACGGCCGTCGGTGGAATAAAATACCACGTCCGTTTCCTCCGGCAGGCAAAGCACCGACCGCAACGGTGATTTGTCGCTATAGGCGCCGGTGAGCCGCCGTCGGTTGGATTTAGTATCGTAGGCCTTCAACGCCACCTTGGCTGCTTTGCCGTTTTCAAAGGCAAAGAGTATATTGCCGCTATAGTCCCCTGGCAGGCACACATATGTGACGTTTTCCCCTTCGTCAAAACCCAGCTTGGTGGGTAGATAATCCCCCAGGACGCTGGCCTTGCTGTCCTCAAATTCCGACAAGGTGGCCTTATAGACCTGGAACTGATCGGTGAACACCAAGATTTCCGCCCGGTTGGTGGTCTCGGTGGTAGATACGATCCGGTCCCCCTCCTTGAGCTTGTGCTCGCCGCTCATCCGCAGGCTCTGGGGCGTAATCTTCTTGAGATAGCCGTCCCGGGTCACAAACATGGTCACAGGATAGTCCGGCGTCTCGTCCTCCTCCACCAGTTCCTCTGGCGCATCGTAGACAATGGTGGTTTTCCGGTCCTTGCCATATTTTTTTGCCACCGACTCCAGTTCCTTGATGATGATGGATTTGATCCGCCGTGGGGAATTTACCGTGTCCTCCAGGTCCTGAATCTCCTGTTCCAGATCCGTGGTTTCCTGGGTGCGTTTGAGAATATA
>CBCTLT010000054.1:0-7612 GCA_965147785.1 uncultured Oscillospiraceae bacterium | reverse complement strand
TGGGCTGGCTTTCTCCCTTAGCGTTCACTGCCCAATATGTTTGACAAACCTACAGAAAATGTTTCACGTGAAACGTGAAAGTCTCTTGCATTGTAAGCAGCCATTTAGTATAATGAATATCCTAGTAAACTTGAAGGAGGCGGCCGAAGGATGATTCTCTCTCTGGTGAATCAAAAGGGCGGCGTGGGAAAGACCACCACCGCCGTAAGTCTGACAGCAGCGCTGACGCAGCTTGGGAAAAAAGTACTGCTGTGCGACTTTGATCCCCAGGCCAACGCCACATCGGGACTGGGCGTGGAAAAAGTCCCGGAAAGAGCCACGGTTTACGACGTGGTCATCAATGGAACGGCAGCCACAGACGCCATAATCCACACAGATTACGGCGACCTTTTGCCCAGCGGGCCGGATTTGGCCGGTGCAGGCATCGAACTGGTGAGCCTGGATCGCCGAGAATTTCGTCTCAAGGACGCGCTGGCTCCCCTGCGTCAGCAGTATGATTACATTTTGATCGATTGTCCCCCCTCTCTGGAGCTGCTCACCCTCAACGCCCTGTGTGCCGCGGATCAGGTGCTAATCCCGGTACAGTGCGAGTATTACGCTCTGGAGGGACTCAGCGATCTGATGACCACCCTGCGGGCTGTAAAACGAACCTATCAGCCCCAAATTGGGATTTTTGGTTTGGTGCTGACCATGTACGATGGCAGAACCAATCTCAGTATGCAGGTGGCCCAAGAGGTCCGGCGGCATTTCCCCGGGAAGGTATTTGCCTCCGTGATTCCCCGAAACGTCCGGCTCAGCGAAGCACCCAGCCACGGCCTTCCCATTACCGTCTACGATCGGTGCAGCCGGGGTGCGGAAAGCTATTTGGCCCTTGCCGAAGAAGTCATCAAGAAATCCGTTTGAGCCGGACAGAGAGAGTTATCTGGCATCTTTTAAACGGAATCCCATGTCCCACTATCATCCTGTAAAGGAGACGTTATATGGCAAAATCATCAAAAGGTCTGGGAAAGGGCCTTGGCGCCCTGTTTTCCGAGACGCCAGCCGTCCCGGAGGACCAGTCTGCACCCACTTCCCTGCCTATTCAGAGACTGGAGCCCAATCCAGATCAGCCCCGAAGCGACTTTGATGAGGCCGCATTGTCCGAGCTGGCGGATTCCATTGCCCAGCACGGCCTGATTCAGCCCATTACCGTTCGGCCCCTGTCTACCGGGTACTATCAAATTATTGCCGGCGAACGGCGCTGGCGTGCCTCCCGTATGGCTGGACTTACCGAGGTCCCCGTCAACGTGATTGACGCGGACGATAAGCAGGCGGCCCAGTTGGCGTTGATTGAAAATCTTCAGCGGGAGGATTTAAATCCCCTGGAGGAGGCCAAGGGTTACGAAACCCTGATGAACACCTATGGTTTGACCCAGGAGGAGGCTGCCAACGGGGTGGGGAAATCCCGGCCCGCTGTAGCCAATGCGCTGCGGCTTTTGAAACTGCCGAAGAGCATTTTGTCTCTGGTGGCGGATGGTAGTCTGTCCGCTGGTCATGCCAGAGCCCTGCTCCCACTGGAATCAGAATCCAGGCAGATGGATGCCGCCCAGCGGATTTTGGAGCAACAGCTGTCGGTCCGGCAGACCGAAGCCCTGGTCAAACGAATGCTGAAACCGGAACCTGTGCAGACACCCCGCTCTGTGCTGCAGGTGGACTATTATAAAGAATGCGAAACCACGCTGACTCGACGGCTGGGCCGGAAGGTTGTGATTCACGCGGGAAAAAAGCGGGGAAAATTTGAACTGGAATACTACGGAGACGAGGATTTGCAGCGGCTTATTGACGCACTGGAAACCTTGGATCTGCAACAAAGTCACATCAATACAGAGGTGGAATAATCATGCTCGACATCAAATTCATTCGAGAGAACCCTGACATTGTAAAGGAAAACATCAAAAAGAAGTTTCAGGATCAGAAACTTCCTCTAGTGGATCAGGTCATTGCTCTGGACGCAGAAAACCGGGCAGCCATTGCAGAGGCCCAGGAACTCCGTACTGCGCGAAACAGCCTGTCCAAGGAAGTGGGCAAGCTGATGGGCATGGCCAAAAAGGATCCCTCCAAGCTGGAAGAAGCGGAGGCCCTCAAGGAAAAGGTTAAGGCCCAGGCCGATCGGCTGGCAGAACTGGAGGCCAAGGAGGACACGCTGGCAGAAGAGATTCGGAAAATCCTTCTGGTGATTCCCAACATCATTGATCCCTCCGTTCCCATCGGTCCCGACGACAGCTATAACGTGGAGGTACAGCGGTTTGGCGAGGCCAAAGTACCGGATTTTGAGATTCCCTACCACACCGAGCTGATGGAGCGTTTTAACGGCATCGACCTGGATGCTGCCGGTCGGGTCTCCGGCAACGGCTTCTACTATCTGCTGGGAGACATCGCTCGGCTCCACGAAGCTGTGTTGGCCTACGGTCGGGACTTTATGATCGACAAGGGCTTCACCTATTGCATTCCGCCCTTTATGATCCACGGCAACGTGGTGGAAGGCGTTATGAGCCAGACGGACATGGACGCCATGATGTACAAAATTGAGGGCGAGGATCTCTATCTCATCGGCACCTCCGAGCACTCCATGATTGGTCGGTTTATTGACCAAATCCTGCCCGCCGAATCCCTGCCCCAGACCCTGACCTCCTATTCCCCCTGTTTCCGAAAGGAAAAAGGCGCTCACGGTATTGAGGAACGGGGCATCTACCGGATTCATCAGTTTGAAAAGCAGGAGATGATCGTGGTCTGCCGTCCCGAGGACAGCATAGAATGGTACGAAAAACTCTGGCAATACTCCGTAGAGCTGTTCCGTTCTCTGGACATTCCCGTGCGGCAGCTGGAGTGTTGCTCCGGCGATCTGGCGGATCTAAAGGTGAAATCCTGCGACATCGAAGCCTGGAGCCCCCGGCAGCAAAAATATTTTGAGGTCTGCTCCTGCTCCAATCTGGGAGACGCCCAGGCCCGGCGGCTTCACATCCGCTACAAGGACGAAAACGGCCGGAATGTGTTGTGCCACACCTTGAACAACACCTGTGTGGCCCCACCCAGAATGCTGATTGCATTTTTGGAAAATAACCTGCAGGCCGACGGCTCTGTTCGCATTCCGGAGGTTCTGCGTCCCTATATGGGCGGCAAGGCTTATTTAGAGAAAGTCTAATTTCGCACCGAACAAATATCCCTGAACATGCGTATACGACCGAAAGAAAAGGTATATTATGGAAATTAAATTCCCTGAACAGGATAATCCCTTTCCAAGAACCATGGCCCGGGCAGTGATCAGCTGCCTGGTGGCTCTGGCCATCGGCTTGTTTTTGGGCAATGCCCTGGGAGCATTTTTTGGCACAGACGAGTCTGTCATCAACACCTCCAACTACACCGACACCATGGCTGCGGCAAAAACGGTATTTATGGATGCCGATCAGCTGGATTCTTTCATGAATACCGCCCAGAATTTTCTGGATATGGATGGCCTGCGTCTGTACAGCAGCAAGAACCACGACCATATGCTGGCCCAATACCAGGGCGCCATGGTGCCCGCCGAGGAACTGTTTGACGAGGATGTACAGCGTTCCCTGCTGGAGCTGATGAACACCGAGGACGCTCTCTACGGCGTGGAAACCGCCGGCGGCAGTCCCATTGAGGGTGTTCGTCTTTGGAACGTGGCTGTAGAGGATCAGGTGGTATACTACTACCTCTATTACGACGAGGTCGGCTATGTGGGCATTGCCTATGACCACACTGAAACCGTGCTAAACGATTCCCGGCTGGCCCTGCCTTTGACCCAAAATGAGGAGGGCGAAACCGGAATGTGGTATATCATCTACGACATGGAGGACTGATCGTGGAGGGCAACATCATCCTTATCGGTATGCCCGGCGCGGGAAAGAGTACCGTTGGCGTGATTCTGGCAAAGACGCTGGGTATGGATTTTCTGGATTCCGACCTGGTGATCTGCAAAAAAACGGGAAAGACCCTGCAGGAGATTCTGGATCAAGAGGGCCCGGAGGCTTTCTTGCAGCTGGAAGAAGAAATCGTGTGCCAGCTTCAGCTGGAGCGCACTGTTTTGGCCACCGGCGGTTCTGTGCCTATGCGCCCCAACGCCATGGAACATCTGAAACCTCAGGGCACCATTGTCTATCTCCAGGTGGGGCTGGAAGAACTGCGGGCCAGACTGTCCAACATTAAAACCCGTGGAATTGCCTTTGGCCCCGGGGAATCTCTGGACACGCTCTACACCAAGCGAATCCCCGTATACGAATCCTGGGCAGATCTCACCATCTGTGCCGACCCTGGGCACAATACCATTGAGCATATGGTAGAGCAGATCGTGAGCGCACTCAATGCATAATCCCGGAAGGCCAATCTCCGGCCAGGAGATTGGCCTTCCTGCTGTGAAAGGAGGCCCATATGCTTCATATCATTGCGGTCGGAAAACTGAAGGAACCCTTTTATCGTACCGCCGCGGCGGAATACGAGAAGCGCATGAAGGCCTATGGCGGCATTCGGATCACAGAGTTGTCGGAGGTACGCCTGCCGGAAAATCCGTCCCCCGCGCAGATTCAAAGCGCTCTGCAAAAGGAAGCGGAAGCTGTTCTGCAAAAGCTGCCGAAAAACTGCTGGCTATGCATTTTAACACCAGAGGGGAAATCCCTTTCTTCTCCGCAGCTGGCGGAAAAGCTGCAATCGGTCCGCTCTGGGGGAAAATCCGAGTTAGTCTTTCTGATTGGCTCCTCCTTTGGATTGGACCAGGCCCTAAAGCAAAAAGGCGATTTTCTCCTCTCTATGTCCCCCATGACCTTTCCTCACCATCTGGCACGTATCATGGTGCTGGAACAGCTTTATCGGGCTGAAAGCATATTGAATGGGTCAAAATACCATAAATAGATAATTTTATTGCATCTCCTATGATTCTGTATCTTGTATTCCTCGACAAAATTTGATAGAATACAAGATATTACGTCAACTACAAGGAGGACCCTCCATGGGAAAACGCATTTTAACGTTGTTCTTGGCTCTGTGTTTGCTGGTTCCCGTGCTACCCATTTCCGACGTCTTTGCAAAAAGCACTTCCGATGCACTGGCCGTGGTTTATATCCCTTTGGACGATCGTCCCTTTAATGATCGCCGTGTCCAGCTGATGGCAGATACCCTCAATATTGATCTCATCATGCCGGAGCAGGAACTCTATGCCACCAAACTGGACGGGCAGGAGCTCAATAGCAACGGCACCCAGTACGGGAATCGGGAGGCACTGCTCACCTGGCTCCAGAAGGTTGCTCCGGACTATGACGTGTTCATCCTCTCTCTGGATCAGCTGCTTTCCGGCGGATTGATGAACTCCAGGTGTATGTCCGAGATGCAAGCTCTGGAGCTGGCAGACGGAAGTACCTTGACGGAATATGAGGTCATAGACTATTTGGCCGAATTGGCCCAGGACAAAGAGGTTTATATCATCGACTCCGTCATGCGTCTGGCTACCTCCTGCGACTACGGCGGATATAATCTGACCCACTACAACATCTTCCGGACCTATGGCGCAGTGGGTCGCCCGGTCCTCAGTGGCTCGGAACTGACCGTGGCCAACATCATCAATAATTACGCCTACGCCTCCGACGGCTATACCAAGGCATATACTCGCTCTAATCTTTCCGCGGACGAGCTTTCCATCCTGCTATCTCCTATGGACAGTCAGCAGGATACGCCTGACTCTGCGGAAGAGGAAACCGCATATCTCAAACGGGAAGAGCCAGCCTACACCGACATCCAGAACAGCCAAAACAGCAATTCATCTGTGGCAGCTCCGGTTGAGGCGGAAAATTCCCTGCTTTCCGACTACCTGGAGATTCGTGCCCGGAAGCTTCAGCTGACGAACTATGCCATGCAGCAGCTCTGCGGACTGGAAAACGTCAGCTATCTCCTGGGCGTAGACGATTCCTCCGAGGGTAACAATATTCAGCGCAATGAGATTGCCCTGTTCCAAAGTTATCTGGACGACGACAACGATCAGCTGTTCAGCGCATTGGACGGCTTGGGTCAGGTTGCGCTGAGCAAGATCTTTTTCTCAGAATATCCCGTACAGGATCTGAATATTTCAGTAACCTATCTGGGCGATCAGGCGGATCAGGTGCTCAGTTATAACTGTTATACCCCCAGGCAGATTATGGATCAGGCCATTGCCTACTTCGGCGGAACCCAGGACACGGAATCTCCGGATCTCTCCGTCATTGCCATTACGAATTCCAAAGACAATACCACTCAGACTTATTGCAGTCTGATCAGCCTTTTGAACGAAAATGAAGCAGCCGGACTTCCCACGATCCTGGTTGACCTCACATCAGGGCAGGGCGACACACTAAATACGCTGTTGGTGGAGAATACGCACCTTGGCATGCTGCTGAGCTACTCCGGACAGTCTGAAATCCCCAACGGGATCATTATGGCGTTGAGCCAAGGGCTCTCCCGTTATCAGGCGCTGGCCACCCCGGATTTTCAGACAGACGAGATTCAATCCGCCCACATTCTGAATCTTTCCTATGCGCTGATCAATGAATTTGGATTTTTGGACGGCGCCTATGAGGTGATGGACACCAAGCTCAGCGATTTGGGGCTAAGTCCCCGCAACTTTGGCTCCATTGACGTAGCGGTAAAAGAAGAGATCTTTCAGGCTTTGACAGACAGCGTCACAGAGGCCTCTGCCCCCCTGTTGGATAATCTCTCTTCCAGCAATTTTATTACAGGCCTGTCCCCCTATACCACAGCCAGCATTCAAGACGTTTCTATTGATGCCTGCAGCTATCCCTGGCTTCGACAAATGGAAATCGATTTCACCCTCTCCAAACGCTGGTCGGAAACCGGCTATTCCCTGGGCACCCTGCACCAAGGCTATATCAACGGCATTACAGATACGACCTTTGCACCCAACGAAAATGTCACCAGAGATCAAACCGCAAAGCTACTAGTCAGCGCCGTGGGTCTGACGCCAGAAACGCCGACCAGCGACGCCCCGGAGGACGTGGCACAATGGGCCTGGCCCTATGTATCCCTGGCCATGGATCGCGGCTACATCAAGGGGTATCCTGACAACAGCTTCCGCGGTAACAACAGTATTACCCGGGCAGAATTTGTATCCATGGTGATTCAATACGTCCAGGCAGAGGGGATTGAGCTAACTCCTCAAACCACAGTCTCTTTTTCTGACGTGGAGGATACGGACGACATTTGGTATAATCAAAACATCTACATGCTGGCCAGAGCCGGCATCATCAACGGTTATTTGGACGGCACCTTCCAACCCGAAGCATACATCTCCCGGGCAGAAGCCGTCACCCTCCTCAATCGGACGGAATCGCTGTCTCCATCCCTTTTGGCCGCGCTTCGATTCCAGGATGTCACGGCGGAATGGCAGATCCCCCAAATCCAGGAGGGTAGCATTTCCCATTTTTGCGCGGTAGAATAGCAAAAAAGGCGCGTTGCAGAAGAAACCTCTGCAACGCGCTCTATGTTTATTCTGTCCAACCCGCACCCTTTGCCCTGCCTACCGGTTTCCTTATGTTCGTCCCTTGAGATCCTCCAGGATCGTCTTTTTCCA
>CBCTLT010000053.1:0-7616 GCA_965147785.1 uncultured Oscillospiraceae bacterium | reverse complement strand
GAAAAGTTTGATTGGCAAATATCAAAAAGCTATATGGGATAACAGTTAGTTATCTAAGAAGGTGCGACAAGGGAAAACCAGGGCCTGCCGTTTTGCCGGCAGGCCCTGGAACAGATGGATCATACGCTTCTGGCGTAGTAGCGGTCCAGCGCATCCTGTACAATTTCAATACAGCGGGGGATCCCCATGGACTCGATCTGGCTGCGGAAGCTGTCGAAGTCAGAGATGGGCTTTGCACCGGTGATGAACTGGAGAACGGCTTCCTTATAGGTGGTGATAATGTCGTTGTAGTAGCCGTTGAGTTCCTCCAGCTCTGTGGAGGACATCAGGTTGGTGTAGGTGTCCGGCAGCTGATAGGCGCCGTCGGTGCCTTCCATCCAAATCTGGGCGGCATCCATCTGGGCCTCGGTGTAGGTGTAGAAATTCTTGCTGTTGTCGATCTCATAGGGGCCCCCGGTGGAGCCGCCGGTGTACAGACAAAGGGCCATATCCATAGTCATGCCGTCGGGATTGTTGGTGATGACTTCGGTGTAGACAGGATCGCCTGCCTCGTTGTACTCAAAGGTGAAGCCCTCGGTGCCATAGTTGGCCAGCAGACTGCCCTCTTCGGTGAAGAAATAGTTGAAGAATCGGACCACCAGTTCCACATCGTCGCACTGTGTGGAGACGGAAATGCCCATATTAAAGGCGGCGTTGTCCGCATCCATACCAAAGTGCAGGGTGGAGGCGTCCGTCATCCGCATGGGTGCAATGCCGGTGACCTTGGCGCTGCCGCCGATGTTGGATTCATAGTTGGACAGGTTGGTGGCATAGCCCCGCCAGATACCCACTTCACCGTTGGCGATCCGGTCGCTGGACACCTCGCCGGAAACGCCGGAGTTGGAGTCCGATACAAAGTCGCTGTCGATCAGACCTTCCTGATACCAGGTGTTCAGGGTGGTGAGCATATCACAGAAGGCATCCTCTGTGGGCCCGAAATGGACGGTGCCGTCGATTTGATAAAAGCCGTTGGTATCGTTGTTGCTGGGAACAATGATGTCATAGGCGCCCTGCAGGTTGCCCGGGGTGGTGACGCCGTCAGAGGCCAGTCCATAGGGGGCGGCCACGCCCAGTTCCTGCTGGAAAGCGGTCAGAACGTCGTGGTAATCCTCCACTGTGACTGGGGAATCCAGACCAAGTTGATCCAGCCAGTCCTGCCGAATTACGGCGCCAAATTTGGGAACACGCCCCTCCATGGTCTGGAAGCCGTACATCACGGCCTGATTGCCGCTTTCCGTCAGAGAACTGAGGATGCGGGTCTCAGATTTGGCCCGGGTTTCCATGTAGTCTGGCGCATAGCTTTCCAGGGGCTCTGTCAGATCAATGATTACCTCCTGGCTGATGGCCTCGTCCAGGGAACCGGAATAAAGTGTGGTGAAATTGAACATGGCGTCGGTATAGTCGCCGCCGGAGATCATCAGCATAAACTGCTCATTGGCTGCTGGGATGGGAACGGCAGTCCAGTCGATGCTGACGTTTAGGCGCTTTTGCGCCTCCTGATACATGAGATAGTCCATGGGTGCTTCCGCATAACCGTCAAACATGGGGGGATAGGTGAACCAGTAGGAGAAAGACTTGGTTTCTGCCAGAGGGAAGTAGGCAGGCATTTCGGGCTCCTGGACAGAGACAGACTCCTCTACTACGGAAACCGGTTCCTCCGAAACGGGGGCTGCGGTGACTTCCTGGGTTTCTTCCGGCGCTGTCTCCGCAGAAACGGATTCTTGGACGGAAGAATCGGCGGCCTTTTCCGTGCCACAGGCGGCAAACAGCAGGACTACCATGGTCCAGATGAGGACAAAAGATAGGATGCGCTTCATAATAGGCTCCTTTCTGACGGGACCTCCATAATTGGTAAAGTATTGGAGGTATGTGTGTTTAGGTGTCTGACAAATTGGGCAGGCGGTGCGGCTGTAGGAAGTGCCTGCAACGGTTTTGCCGGACAGACGAGATTGTTTTTCTCTTATTTAGTATTGTATCGTATATATGGTTCTTTGAATAATGCTAAATGCGCCAGAAACATTACTTGAATGTAATGTTTCTGGCGCATATAAATCTGTGGTTATGCGTTTGTGCTGAGATATGCGGAAATTTGCTGCTCCTGCTTTCGATAGTGGTTTTTCAAACTGGTTAGCAGATACAGGTCCGCAGACCGCAGAAAACGGTTCTTGTGAAAGGCCACGCCAATCTCTCGGTAAAAAATATCCGGCTGAATTCTGGCTGGCGGAGCCGGCGGCCCATATTGACGGATCCCGGCTTGGTTCAGCTCTCGCTGGGGCAGCAGCGCACTGATGGGGATGAATAGGGCGCTGTCTAGCTTGTATTTGAGCTCGCCGATCTGATGATGATCGTTGCCCCGGAAGATGCATTTCATTTGAATTCCGTGTTCCCGGCAGATCCGGTTCAGGGTTTCTTCATCAAAGGAGACATCGTTGCAGAGAATGCTGCAGCCGTTAAGCTCTTTGGCCAGAAGGGTTTGCCGCCCGTGAAAAGGATGCTGGTTGCCTGTGGACAAGAGCATTTCCTCCCGCAGCAAAGGTGTCCAATTCAGAGAATCCGGAAGTTCACTCCAGGGGAGAATGGCAAAATCCGCCTCTCCAGATAGCAGCTGCTTTTTGGCCTCCTTGGGCGGCAAGATATTAAAGCTGGTTCGGATGGAGGGATAGCACTGCTGAAACTGATAGATCAGCTGATTGTCAAATTCCTCAAAGGCGCAGACAATGGAAATAGCGTCATCCTCCAGGCCAGCACACTGCTTTCCGTGTCGGACCATCTCCTCGATGGTGCCCAGGATCTGCTCCGCTCCCTGATAGATCACTTCTCCGCCAAGGGTCAAATGAATGCCGGCGTGTCTGCGTTCAAAGAGAGAAAACCCCAATTCTTTTTCCAGCCGGCGCAGGGTCCGACTCAATGCTGGCTGAGAGATGTACAGAATTTCGGCGGCTTTTGTGACGCTGCCGGCCTGGACGGTGGTGACAAAGTATTGCAGCTGTTGAAGTTCCATGGATGTGCCTCCCTTCTTAGGGCCCAAAGGGTGCAAGGAATGTAAAACAACTGGACGGGAGTCCTATTTTCCGCGAAGATAGGCTCTGCTATCCTTGATAAAGCTGGCGGCAATCAGCAGCAGCACCAGACTGATGGGCAGTGCAGCGATCAGGGAGACGGACTGTAGATTATTCATGGTCCCTTCGGAGAACATCAGGGCAATGGGGAATAAAATCAGCATCACAGCCCAAAACAGCCGCAGCTTCCGGGTAGGCAGATCCTCCGGACCCAGGGATTTGCAGCAATAGGAGGCGGCCACCAGGGTCAGCGCATCAAAGGTGGTGGCATAAAAGGCTACCATGGAGAGGACCAGCAGGATCATCACCACTTTTGAGAAGGGAAGGGAGCGAAGAATCTCCAAAATTACAACGGAGATGGCTTCCCCGGCGGAGATGGAACCGGAAATGTCCATGCCGTCCATCAGCTGAAGCCCCATGCCGTAGTTACCCAGAACAATGAAGGCCAACCAAGTGCCCGCCAGGCCCCAAGCATAGCCTCCCAGGATCACCTGTCGTACCGTTTTTCCTGCGCTGATCTGACCGATGAAGAAGGGGGTGGCAACACACCACACCATCCAGTAGGCCCAGTAGTACATGGTCCAGTTCTGGGGAAAAGCGGTTTCCCGCAGAGGATCCATCTGGGTGGACATACCGATAAAGTTCTGGGCCAGGTTCCCGATAGCGGTGATACCGGTCTCTAAAATGTAAATGAATTTTCCGCCACCCAGCCCCACATAGGCCAACAGGGCAAAAAACAGCCAAACGCAGATGGTGCTGAGCCTGGAGATGGCGTCCATACCCAGGCAGACAGCCAGGCTGTATACCGTGCAAATTCCGGCCAGGACCAGGATAGCCGTTGCCATACCGGTGCTGACGCCGAAGATCTCCCCCAAAGCGCTGGAAAGCAGGGGAACTGACAGGGAAAAGGTGGTGGCAGTGCCTGCCAGCAGGGCAAAAATAGAGAGCAGATCAATCAGTTTTCCCCAGCCCCGATCCACATGCCTGCCCAGAATAGGCCGGCAGGCTTCGCTCATACGGCGGGTGCTTCTGCCGCGGACATAGAGCATAAATCCGAAGGCGGCAGCCAGCACCAGATAGAAGCTCCAGGCGATGGGGCCCCAGTGGAACAGCGGGAAGGTGGCCCCCCAGGTCTGCACATCTCCGTGACTGGTGACAAAGGGATCGTCGATATAGAGGGCCCACTCGCAGAGGGCATAGAAAACAATATCTGCAGCCATGGTGGAGGTAAACACCATGCAGCCCCACCGAAAGCTGGACATAGGCTTCTTGGTGCTGTCTCCCAGGCGAATGGATCCGATTTTGGAAAAGGCCAGGGCCATGGAGCACAGGAAAAAGCCTACGCCCACCAGGCAATACCAAGCACTAAAGTAGTGATCCAGGAACCGGCGGATCAGGCCGATGGTATTAGTGGCGCTCTGGGGCCAGATAAAGAAGATCAGGCACATACCGGCCACCAGCAGCAGCGGTACCAGAATCAAAATCAGATCCGGCTTGTCCTGCCGTGTTGTCTGTTTCATGGTTTCCCCTTTCTCTCTTGGGCGCCGTAGGTACGGTCCCATGCACATAGTTCCTCATAGCTGTCCAGTTCTACCAGGCTGCCCTCTGGCATGGGGCGAACTCCCAGCTGGTAATCCTCCGGGTGGCAAAATAACGCCACGTCGTCCCAGTAGATGTCCCGGTTGTTTTTTGTGTTGTATTCATACTCCAGATGGGCCCGTAGTTTTTGGCAATCCGCTTCGGACCAGAAGGATACGCTGTGGAGTTCCCAGCCCCGTGTTCCGCCGGTACGGCTGCAGTGGACCACGGTATCATCCCGCAGGGTTAGCAGCCATTCCGTCGTGGGGGTTTCCGTCCACCGGCAGCAGTAGCAGGAACGGGAAAATTGAGGCCGAAGGATCTCCGGATCCACAATGATCTGATCTCCGTCCAAAATAATCGAGTTTCCCAGATGCTGCCTGGCGTAGTACAGGGATGAAATATTGTTGGAAATGCTAAAATCCGGATTTTCAATAATGTGGAGGCCGGGATATTCCTTTGGCAGGGCAGCAAACTGCTCCTTGAGATACCCCACCACCACATAGATCTCCCGAATGCCGTTGTGGTGCAGGGCGGAGATGATGGTATCGATCATCCGCCGGCCCCGGACAGGCACCAAGGGCTTGGGAATCTTGTCTGTAATGGGCTGCATACGGCTTCCGATTCCGGCGGCCATAATGATGGCGTTGGTTGCTCGATTCACGTTTGACTGCCTCCACTGTACTTGGAAATAAGCGCTGAGAACAGACTGGAATACTCTGAGGCGTATCGGTACTGCATCAAAGCGTATCCGCCAAATTCCACCCCCAGGGCTTTTTTGTATTCACACCAGTTGCTCCATAGGAGTCCGGCCAGGGCCACATAGCAATAGATTTTCAGACGCAGAATGTCCGGGCAGACTTCCCCGAAATACCAGTCTATCAGCTGGTCGATCTGATCCCGGTCGTACCCGGCGTAAATGGCAAACATGGCAATGTCCACATGGGGGTCGTGCATACCGGCGTATTCCCAGTCGATCAGATGCAGCTCCTGGCCGGTATCAGTGTGGACAAACAAAAAATTGTCGGATACCGCGTCAATGTGGCTCAGGACCTGCTGGGGATTCTGCCGGCGCAGAAAAGGGCCCATGGCGAAACAGCGCAATCGCACTTCATCGTAGTCCGGGTAGACAGAGGGCCCCTGCCGCAAAGATTCATAGAAGGAGATCTCCCGGTAGAGCTGGAAG
Organism: uncultured Oscillospiraceae bacterium; assembly: GCA_965147785.1. Lineage (GTDB taxonomy): Bacteria > Bacillota > Clostridia > Oscillospirales > Oscillospiraceae > HGM13006. Next base: position 1,754 of record CBCTLT010000053.1, on the reverse strand, counting down.
CTGTGGGGAACCTGCAGCGCTTTTTCGTGGAACTGCCGCAGCAGGACCATACATTGGCGAACCTCCATGGGATTGTTGGGATCGCAGTTATGGGTGCTGGGCCAGAATTTTGTCAGCTTATACCCTGTTTCCGGGTCCAGAGCCAGGACCTCATCCGTGATGGGATCTCCGGCCAGAGCGGCATAGACGGCAGCCTCCTGGCGACGATTGATCAACTGATCGGTCCCCTCTCCAGGGACCCGGAGAATATAGCTGTGGGATCCCCAGGAAAAGCGAAAGGAACGATTGGTCATTCCAGCCTGGGTGGCCACCACATCCCGGAGATCCGATTCCTCAGCACCCAGGACGCGATGGATAAATGCCAGAGCCTGGGGCGTCAGCAGCACGGCTTTGGAAGCCTGATCCGGCATATCAGGGCCGGTCCTCATCCCGGTTGCCATCGGCCATGGGATCCACCAGATCGTCCATGGGATTTACCACGTCGGCGGACATGGACGGGGCGGAAGTGGAATCCATCTTTTTATCCTTTTTTCCGAGGTTCTGGAAAAACAATTTGATCTTCCGGCGGAAGATAGCCAGAACAGCACCACAGGCAATAAACAGTCCGGCGATCATGCTGACCACATAGCTGACGGTACCTGGATCCAGATACGCGAAGGCCGGCATGGCGAACAGCACCATCATGGCGCACACATAATAGGTTCTGCCCAAGAGCTTGCTTACAAGTTTCATTATCTATTCCTCCTGTTATTCCGCGTTTCTGCGGGCTTCGATGGATGCAATACGCCGGACCAAATAACGGCCGGCAGCCTCTGCGCCTTTGCCCAGATTGTAAATTTCCCGTTCCTTGACCGCCTGAATCAGATCCCGGTATTGCTCCGGGTGATCCAGCAGCTCCCGGGCAGTCTTTCCGGCATGATCCAGCTGATCCAGCTCCAGAGCGGCGCCCAGCTGGGACCGAATCCGGATGTCAAAGGGAACCACGTCGATTTTATCGTACTCGGGGTTCATCACCTTCATGGGGGTGTTGATATAGAGCACCGGCTTCAAGGTGGACAGGGCGAATTCATAGCCCACATTGGACCAGTCTGTCACCAGAAGGTCCGACCGATACACGGTGTCCGTAGAGGAAAAATCCGTCTGAACCACAAAGTCCTCCCCAATCCGATCCTGATAGCGGCGGATCAGCCCCTCGATACGGTCCCCGTAAAGCCGGACATATTGGGGGTGTGGCCGAATGATGATCCGGCACCCTAGTCCGGAAAATTGCTCCACCAGTTGGTCGATACAAGAGTCGAGAATATTGTCCTGCTGCCAGGAGGGGGCGATCAGGATGGTTTTGGTGGCATTGGGTGTATGGTCTGTGGCATTCCAGGCCTCCGTCATTTCGTCCAGCAGACCGTAGCCTACCTGGACCAGCCGGCGGGGTTTTAAGTGATAGAGGGCTTCAATGGCTCGGGCCTCTTCCACCTGATGGGGACCCACGCAAAACAGGGTGTCAAAATGATCTAGAGCATGGGGGCGCAGGGTCAGGTTGTCGCTGCTGACGCCATGATCCGTATAGATGTATTCCACGTCCTTCCGGACCAGGCTGCGCTTAATGTGATAGGTCTCCAGATCCGGCATGGTCATCACCACCATGTCGGCGTCCATCTTCATCATCAGCGGAATCAGCTTCATTTCGCCAATATAATATCCCACCAGTCGGGGATTCCCCATGGAAAACACCGGGTCCTGGGGATCGGAGGTGATGT
>CBCTLT010000052.1:0-7636 GCA_965147785.1 uncultured Oscillospiraceae bacterium | reverse complement strand
CATATTGGGCGGCTGTGAGGAGACCACCACCGGTGTCCATCGGCTTCGTGCCAGAGCCAAGGCCGGAATGCTTCCCTTCCCCATGATGAACGTCAACGACGCCAAGTGCAAGCACTACTATGACAATAAGTACGGCACCGGCCAGTCCGTATGGGACGCCATTATGCATACCACCAACCTGCTAGTGGCAGGCCGTACTGTGGTGGTGGCAGGCTATGGCTACTGCGGCCGAGGCATTGCCATGCGGGCCAAAGGCATGGGCGCCACCGTAATTGTCACGGAGATCGACCCCATCAAGGCTCTGGAGGCCACCATGGACGGCTACATGGTGATGGATATGGACTCTGCCGCACCCCTGGGGGATATTTTTGTCACTGCCACCGGCTGTCGGGATGTGATCACCGCCCGGCACTTCCGAGTCATGAAGAACAACGCTTTTCTCTCCAACGCCGGTCATTTCAACGTGGAGGTCAACGCCCAGGAACTGGAGGAAATGGCCACCCGGGTCTATCTGCGTCGAGACGACATTCTGGGATATGAGCTGCCCGACGGCCGCACCCTGAATCTGCTGGCGGAAGGACGCTTGGTGAATCTGGCCTCTGGCAATGGCCATCCTGCGGAAATCATGGATATGAGCTTTGCCATCCAGTCCATGAGCCTCAAATACCTCATGGAGCACCGGGCCGAAATGAAACCCGACCTCTATGAGGTACCAACGGAGATCGACGACCTGGTCTCCCGGATCAAGCTGGACGCCATGGGTCTGAAGGTGGACACCCTGACCCAGGCTCAGGTGGACTTCCTCAATGGCTGGGAGGTATCACAAGCAAAAAGGGCAGCCCCTGCATCCACGTTTGGATGCAGGGGCCAATTCTATTTTTAGGCCAAAGATCCCATGGGGTCCCAGGGTTCCAGTTCTTTGGGGTCCTGTTCCCACTGCTTCCGCTGTTCCGCAGTGAGATATTTCTTATTCACAACCACCTGGTAGGTATACTCCGTGAACCAGTCGTCGGTCATCACATAATAGCCGTCCTTGCCGGGCTCCTTGCCCCAGCTGTTTTCCACACGCCAGCGATTGGGCTTTCCATTCTCATCCAGGTTGACCCCCTGGAGCACCATAGCATGGGTCATCAGGCTCTGGCCGTAATCCAGTCGCTGGGCTTTGGTCATGCCGAAGCTGACGTCAAAGAGCCCCTCCACATCCAACACATTCAGATCCATGATTCCGCCGTCCCGCAGAGACCGCTTGCCCACATCGCAGCCAAACCATACCGGCTCTCCATCCTTCAGCTGTGCGATTGCCGCTGCTTTCAGCTCCTCTGCAGGCAGATTGAGATATTTCACCGGCCGTCCCTCCAGGACGCTGCCCAAGAATTTTACGGTATATGTATGATAAAAGGGTTTATCGGCTGTGGGCGCATTGATGAGACTCACATAGTCCCCCAGATTCATGCCCACATACTTTTTGTAAAACGCCTGGGGCGTGATGTCCACATCCCGGATAAACTTTTCATCTTTATCCCGGACCTCAAAGGTAAATTTCTCAGGAGGCGTTCCTAGGGCAATGCAAAGCATCCGGTAGATCTCCTCCAGCATGGCCTCTTTTTTCTCCCGCAGCGCCTCCATGGAGGCCCCATTCTGGTAGGCCGTACGGAGCACGCAGGCATCCTCCCGGAGTTTCTCCGTCATATAGGAGGACAGATCCGCCGTAGCCGAGGAGGAGACGCTCTCCGGCATGGCCTCCTTGGGCACCACGCCGTATTTTTCCACAAGGCCCACAAACATATCCCACTGTCCGCCGTCCCCCAGCGGTGCCATCAGTAGGAAAGACATCAGCCGTCCTTCCGTGGGTTCCTCCAGGGTCTTGAGGATATTCTCCAAACAGTAGTTGCTCTTTTCCAACTTGTCGTAAAACAGGGGATAGGCCTGAGACAGTTCAAAGGTCTCCAGATTCAGTTTTTTCATCACCTGAAACCGCATGGTGTTCAGGGCTGCGAACATCCAGCAGCGGCCGCTTTGCTTTTGGTTGGTGATCTCTCCCTGCTTGAGGCTGATGGAAAAACTATGCCGGCTGCTGCGGGGCGCCTGGCAGTTGGCCGCAGCCTGCCGAATTCCTGCGGATACCGTGGCGTTCATGGCCACCCGATTCCGAGGAGATTCCGTGAATTTCTGCGCTGCAGCCTCTAAAAATTCTTTGCTGATACTTTCTTTCATAGGTCATTTCCTTTCTGTTTTCCGTCCATGCGCCGACCGGCGCATAGGATACTCAAATCCGGTCAGAGGGGGTTTCTTTCCCAGATACCTACGCTTTTCTCGCTAGGTCAGTCCTCTCTGCCGAAGTTCTTCCATAATTCTTGCCATCAGGCCCGTCCGTCCAAAGGGCGTCATGAGGTAAAAACCGTCCACATAATCCGCCATTGCCTCTGCCACAGCGGCAGATATTTTGACCGCCAGTTCCTCACCCTGTTCCCGGTTCTTCCCCTCGTAGAGATCAATGATCTTCGGGTCCACCGTGATTCCTGCCACCTCGCTGTTCATAAACAGGGCATTCCGGTGACTGACGATGGGGATAATCCCGCCCAGCAGCTTTGCATCCAGTTCCTGCCGGGCCTGTTTCAAATTGTCCAGAGCCTGCTCCGTCAGCACCGGCTGGGTCAAAAACCCGCAGACACCGTTTTCTATTTTTTCCTTGGCCAAACGGAGCTGTACGCCAAAATTCACCGCATTTACATTCAGTGCCCCAAAGATCCGAAAGGGTGTCGGCAGCACCGTCTCGTTAAGGGCCGCCACATACTGGGCCAGCATCCGAGAATTGAAGTTGTAGACGCTCTTCACCTCGTCCCGGCTGGCCGAAGGGATGGGATCTCCGGTGACCACCAGCACATTGTGAATATCCTCGGCACACAGCCCCAGCAGCAACGCCTTGGTGGCGTTGGTATTCCGGTCCCGGCAGGTCATATGGGGCAAGGCCTCCATATGTAGCTCTCGGCGGATTTTGCAGGCCAAAATGCTGGCATCCATTCTAGCCCGGGCAATGGGGCAGTCGGCAATGGTAATGATGGCAGCGCCATTTTCCTGCAACTCTCTGGCGCCAGCCATGAACTTTGTCACGTCGGCAGCCTCCGGCGGGTCCAGCTCCACAGCAACGGGACGGTGATTTTCATCACACAACGCCTCCCAGAAGCGGTTTTCCACCGGCTGTTTCGCGGCAGATGGCAGGGCCGCCTGAATTACAATACGCTTCTGCGTGCCTATATTCCGGTGTGGTGCCGCAGCAGCCTCCCAGGATTTTTACACCTTTTTCCGCCAGCACTCCAAGCTGCTGGGCAAAATACCCAGGGTCCCCGTCATAATAGATCCGCTCCCCCAGCACCGTGGGATAGCCCGCGTTGGGCATGGCCGAAAGCAAATGATGCTCCTCCCGTTCCAGCGTATCCACCAGCTCCGCCATATGCCTGGCTCCGGACACGCAGTTGAGTCCGGCCGCGTCGATCTGGGGATTTTGAATCGCCCGCCGGTACAGATTCCGTGCCAGTTGTCCCGACCGGGTAAATCCATCGGGCTGGGCCGCGAAGGACACCATCACGAAGGCCTGGGGTACCCTAGCTTTGATATAGGCGGCCATCTCATGGAGGCAGGCATCCTGGCTGTGGGTCTCAAACAAAAAGTGCTCTGCCCCAGCCTCCAAAAACAGGTCCACTACAAAGCGGTATTCCTCCAGTAGTTCCATCCCTTCCGTGCCTGTAATGGGCCCAATATCCGCAAACACGAAGGCATCCCCGGCGGCTTCCTTTGCCAGTGCAAACCCAGCCTCGATGACTTCCCGGCAGGCCTTTTCTCCCAAGGCCGGCCGGTTGGCGGCAAAGGTATTGGTTTTAATGGCGCCGCATCCTGCCGCCAGATAAGCCCGATGGATAGCTCGGATCTCCTCCGGCATGGACAGGTTGGCCATCTCGCAGCAGGGCTCTCCCTGTCGATTTCGGGCGGCGTAGTAGGTCCCCATGGCACCGTCGAACAGCAGGATATGATCCTTTAAATAGCTTCTGATCTCCATATGTGTCTCCTTTATCCCAGCACCTGCCGGGCAATGTCCGCACTCTGCTTGGCATCCTTGGCATAGAAATCTGCGCCGATCTCCGCTGCATATTCCGGGGTCAGCACAGCACCCCCCACCATGATCTTACAGCTATGCCCGCTGGCCCGAATAGCTGCAATGGTCTCCGCCATGCTCACCACCGTAGTGGTCATCAGAGCGGACAGGCCCACCAGGCGCACATCCTCCCGGATCACAGCCTCCACCACCGTCTCCACCGGTACATCCCGGCCCAGATCGATCACCGTGTAACCGTAGTTTTCCAGTACCACCTTGACGATATTTTTTCCGATGTCGTGGATATCGCCCTGAACAGTGGCAATGACGATTTTTCCTTTGCTGACAGAACCTTCTCCCCGCTGGGCGATCCGTTTTTTGATGATCTCAAAACCCTCGCAGGCCGCATTGGCCGCATGAATGAGCTGGGGCAGGAAAATTTCCTGCTTTTCATACCGATCCCCCACCAGATCCAGGGCCGGAATCAACAGGTTGTTCACCACATCCAGCTCGCTCATGGTCTCCAACGCCTTTTGGGTCAGAGCAGCTGTCTCTTCCTTAAGTCCCCGGGCAATGGCGGTTTCCAACGTGACCGCTCCGGATTGTTTTGCCGTGACTGCCGGTTCTGGCATTTCCGCAAATCGTTCAATGTAGGCCGCACTGTCCCGGTCCTGCCCGGACAGTACCCGAAAGGCCGCCACCGCGTCCATCACTGCCTGCTGATTGGGATTGATGATAGGCAGGTCCAGCCCTGCATACATGGCCTGGGTCAAAAAGCTGACCGTGATCTGCTCTCTGGCTGGCAGACCGAAGGAAATATTGCTGACCCCCAAAACCGTATGCAGCCCCAGTTCCTCCCGGACATACCGCACTGCCTTCAGAGTTTCCGCCGCCTGTTCCTGCTGGGCGGACACCGTCAGGGTCAAGCAGTCGATGAACACATCCTCCCTGGGAATGCCGTAGGCCAACGCCATCTCTAAAATCCGCCGAGCAATCTCGATACGCTGCTCCGCCGTCTGAGGGATTCCCCGGTGATCCATGGTCAAGCCCACCACGGCAGCACCGTATTTTTTGCACAGAGGCAGCACCGTGTCCAGTACCTCCTGATTCCCGTTGACGGAATTGACGATGGCCTTGCCGTTCACCGCACGCAGTCCAGCTTCTATGGCCGTCAATTTGCAGGGGCAGATCCACCACGCCCTGCAGCGCCTTCACTACCCGGGTCATCATAGCAGGCTCGTCAATACCGGGCAGGCCCACATTCACATCCAGAATATCCGCCCCGGCATCCTGCTGCTCCAGGCCCCGTTCCAGGATATATCCCATATCTCCTTCCCGCAGGGCCTGCTGAAACCGTTTTTTTCCGGTGGGATTGATCCGCTCTCCAATGACCCGGACGCCTTGGAGTTCCACCGCCTGGGTGGCGGAACAGATCCCATGCCGATCTGCCTTGGACCGTGTACCGGGCCGGGTCTCCGCCAGACGGCTCCCCAGCGCCTTGATAAAATCCGGCGTGGTGCCGCAGCATCCCCCCATAATGGTAACGCCCAGCTTTGCCGCTTGGGCCATCTCCTCCGCAAATTCCTCCGGGGTAATGGTATAGGCTCCCGTGGATGGATCCGGCAAGCCCGCATTGGGCTTTAAAATAAGGGGCAAATTTGTCCAGTGGGCCAGCTCCTCCACCATGGGAAGCAGCTCCTTCGGCCCAAGAGAACAGTTAAATCCCAGGGCATCCACGCCTAAGCCCGTCAGAGTCATGGCCATAGCCGGAACTGTGACCCCCACAAAGGTCCGTCCCGTAGCCTCAAAGGTCATGGTGACCCAGACCGGCAGGTTTGTATGCTCCTTGGCGGCTAATACAGCGGCCTTTGCCTCATAGAGATCGGACATGGTTTCCAATACGATCAGATCTGCCCCGGCTCGTTCTCCTGCCGTCACCATCTCCCGGAAGATGTCATAGGCCTCCGCAAAGGACAGAGTCCCCAGAGGCTCCAGCAGCTGTCCGATGGGTCCCACATCCAGCGCTACCCGGACAGGCTCATCTCCTGCGGCTTCCCGGGCGGCACGAATCCCCGCGGAAATCACCGCTTCAACATCATACCCGGATCCGGAGAGCTTGTGGCGATTGGCCCCAAAGGTGTTGGCAAAGATTACCCGGCTGCCTGCCTCCACATAGGCCCGCTGGATTCTGGTCACGATCTCCGGATGTTGTATGTTCCACAGCTCCGGCAGCTGCCCGACCGGCATGCCGGCTGCTTGCAGCATGGTACCCATGGCGCCATCCAGCAGGGTCCATTCAAACTTTTCCACAGCTTCGGTTCTCCTTTCGCAAAGTACAGGTTTCAAAGGCGCTGCAATGGGCGCAGCCCCGGAATCTTTTGTTTTGCGGGATGTCCGCAATGCCCAGAATGGCTGTTACGGATTTTTGGGGAATCATCAAACCTCCCGGAGACAGGCTGACGCCGATTCGGCGGCTCAGATCCAGGACCCGGCAGAAATCCGGCTGCTGGGCGAAGGGCAGGTCTCCATAGCCCGGACTGAACCGGTCTGTCAGATATCGAGGCGAAAATTCCGTCTCCAGGTCTGCACAGAGATTGTCACAGACATTTTCAATGGCACTGCTGGCGCAGCAGTCCAAAATCACCGCGTCGGCCATATTTTGCACCTGTGCTCTTCGCAGCAGGCTCTCCATTTCCTGGCCCAGGGTTGCCGCCATCAGGATCACCTCCCGGCAGTCCTTCAGCAATGCCCGTACATCCTTCCCCTCCGGTCGAAAGCCTGTCCCGGCCAGGGTCCCATCAATCTCCAGAGAAAACTTCCGCCAGACCGCCCGGGGCCGAGCCGTTTGCACAACCAGTTCCTTGCACCGGGCAATATCTCGCCGCAGCAGTTCTGGTATTTCTCCACCCCGGTAGCCCAGATACAGCAGCACCTCATTATCGTTGATCTCCGTCAGCCGTGGCTCCATGGTCCTTCCCCCAAATATTGATACGATACTATTATACCGGGAAAGGCCCCGCTGTGCAATGGCTCAGAAAGCCCAAATTTTTGCGTTTCCAGTGGATATTTTTCGCCGGATTTTCATATCTGCCGCTGAGCAAAAAACAAGACGGGCCCACAATCCGTGGGGCCGCCTTGTTTCAGTTATTATCCTTCAAAGGGGCTCTTTGCAGGCTTATCGCCCACATGGACCGCGGGATCATTGGATGCCACGCAGTACCACTGCTCGCCGCCTTCCTTGTAATACATGGTGCGGCAATCCGCGCCAAAGGTCTTGGGCATATCAAACATAAACAGATAATGAGCGCCTACCAGCTCCAGCCAGATATTCTTGCCGGGGGCAATGTCCTGAATCTCCACATCTCCCAGGGACATCTGGAAGGGGTCAGGGTTGCCGCCGTTGAGCAGTGTGACCACGATGCGAACGTCGTCGCCCTGTTCCGTCACATCGAACTTCATCATGGGGTTATCCTTGGGGTTGGCCACCCGCTTCATGGGAATCAGGTCCAGGCTCTTGCCGAAGGGGGGCATATACATCAGGACCTT
>CBCTLT010000051.1:0-7642 GCA_965147785.1 uncultured Oscillospiraceae bacterium | reverse complement strand
AGAGACCCGGGCATAGTCCGATACGTCGTTGCCATCGGCGTAGGATCCCAGACCCGCCAGCGCGTCGGGGTATGCTTCCAATACTTCGGTATAGTACCGGTACATGACGGTGGCCAGCATTTCCCGGGTGAGGCTCTGCCCGGGGGAGAAGGTATCAGAGACGGAAAAGATTCCGGCATCCATGGCCCAGCAGACGGCACGAGAGCTTTCAGTTTCCGGGGCAACATCCGTCAGGGACAGAGCCGGTGCGTCGGGACTTCCGGCCATACGATAGAGGGTCAGCGCCAGTGCTTCCCGGGAAGCGGCCCGCGTGGGAGAGAACAGATGGGAGCCGGTCCCGCTGAGAATCCCAGCGGGAACCAGGCTGGAAACTGCGGTCCGAAGGTCTTCAGAAGCGGTGGCCAGATCGTAAAACTGGTCTGCAGGAACAATGGAATACAGATGTTCTTCCAGCCATTTGGCGATAATCGGCGCAAACATGGCATGGCCCTCTGGGTTGAGATGATACCAGTCCCGGGAGGACAGGCAGTATTTCGATCGAAACGCTTCACTGTTCAAATACATCCCGTTTTCCACCGTGTTGCTGGCGTCGTAACAGAGAATATCCCGGCTGTCACAAATCCGCAGCATAGCGGCGGTATAATCCTGGGCGGTATAGCCCTGACTGTTTTTGGAGTCGTCGGAGATCCAGGGGGTAAAACCCACCAGAGTGGCGTTTGGATATTTTTCCGTCAGCGTGTCCAGAATCAGATTCAGAGCGCCGCAGAAGGTATCGGCCTGACGATCTGTGTCCTGCCCCAAAGGAATCCCGTTGGCCCAGTCGTTGGAGCCGCCCTGCAGAATAATAAAGTCCAGTGTATCGTCCTCCGGAAGCTCCTGACAGCGTTCCACCATGGGGAAGTAGCCATGATCGCCGGCGGCAAAGGAGGAGCCGCTGATGGAGTAGTTAAGCTGGGTCATGCCCCAGGTGTCTGCCATCACATAGGTCCAGTCCTGCTCTGGGGAGTCCAGGCCGTATCCGGCCGTATAGCTGTCTCCCAACACCAAAAAGCGTCGGCCTTGCAAGCCTTCCTCAAATCCGGGGATCGAATCCACTGCGGAGACAGAGAGCTGGAGCAGCAAAAGCAGCGCCAGGGACAGAGCGGCATACCGAAGCTTGGCCATGGGAGTTCCTCCTTCGACAAAATCAATCTATTTTAGCAGCAAAATGTGTCGAAAGTATGAAGAACGGGGACCGGAATTAAAGATCCGGTCCCCGTTCTGTCAGCTGTTTTCAGAAGGCGGTTCTTGGGTTTGCAGAATCACCGGGAAGGTGACCATGGCTTTGAAGAGGTCGCCATCCACCTGCAGGGCAAATTGCCCGCCCATGGATTCCGTCAGGCTTCTGGCGATAGAGAGCCCCAGGCCGCTGCCCTCGGTGTGCCGGGAGGCGTCGCCCCGGACGAACCGTTCCATCAGGTCCTCCGCGGAGACATCTAGCTGCTCCCGAGAGATGTTGCGGAAGGTGGCGGTGACAGTGTCATCGGCCTCCACGGTCAGATAAAACCGGGTGCCAGGCATGGCGTACTTGACCACATTGCCCAATAGATTGTCAAAGACACGCCAGAGTCGCTGTCCGTCAGCCTGAATCATCACCGGCGTTTCCGGTATTTTCAGCACCGGCGTCAGATCGGCTGTGGTCAGCCGTTGGGAATACTCTCCCAGAGCCTGCCCCAAAAGCATGCTAAAGTCCAGCGATTCCAGCTGCAAATTCAGATTTCCAGTGGAGGCTTTGCTGGCTTCCACCAAGTCTTCGATGAGCTTTTTTAGGCGCATAGATTGCCGGTCCAGCACAGCCAAGTACTCTTTGGCTGCCTCGGAACCAGCTGGTTCCTGCTTGAGCAGATCCACATAGCTGACAATGGAGGTCAGGGGCGTTTTGAGATCGTGGGACACATTGGTGATGAGTTCCGTCTTGAGACGCTCCGATTTGATCCGGCTGTCCACGGCGGCGCTCATGCCGTCCTGAATGTGATTGAGAGTTTCTGCGGTGTCCTTAAAGTCCAGCACCAGATTTTTGGGGTTCACCTTGGCGCTGTAATTCCCGGCTGCAATTTGCTCCGCACCGATCTTCAGCCGTCGGAAGCACAGGGTCACATAGGCCACCAGTGCACCCAGCAGGAGTTTTTCCAGGAACCAGAGGAATATAAAATCACCGGAACTCCAGGTGAACGACACGATACAAATCAGTTCCACCAGACACAGAAGGCAGTAGCAGACCAGCACCTTCCACAGCAGCGGCAGATAGTTCAGCGCTTTCTTTGCGGCGTTTGCAATCCAGCGAAGGAAGCGGCGCAGGTGCTTTAGACACCAAAAGATCACAGATCCGGAAATGATCGTGTGGGTCTTTCCTCGGACGCAGAGCAGCAGAACGCCATAAACGAATATGGCGGCTAGGCCCAGCAGGATGACAGCGTTACAGGTGAGCATCGCAGAGATATATGTGGATTCATAGAAACCTACGGTCATCGTCAGAAGCACAACACCGCATAACAGACACAGTGCCAGACCCAAATCCGGCGGAATTCGGAATAACGGACTCAGTACAGGCGCTTCCTGTCCGTTGACGCGGCCCATTGCCCGGCCTAAAAGAATCAGAAGGACCAAGCTCAAAAGAGCCGCGGCAGAAAAAATAACAATGCACCAGTAACGCAGATCCATCATGGTATTGGTGAGCCAATACAGATCCCGATACATATCTGGGTAGGTCAGATCCCGGAGGAGGTAACAAGTAATCGTATAGCTGTGGGTAGACCAGGAGACGGTGGTATTTTCCCAACTGGTGTCCAGATAAAAGGCGCTCCCGTCATAGGAGTAATGGCTGCCTTCATAGGAAAAACCGTCTTCCAAGGCGTCCGAATCCAGAGTTTCCGCAGAATCCAGAGTGGCTGCTGCCGGGAGATTCAGCGGGTTGAAATACTGATCTCCGTCATAGACATAATAGATGCCGTCACAGGAGATCAAGGAGTTTTTCACCTGAAACCGGTCCTGGGTTTCCACGGTGGTCTCCTCTTCGAAGCCATAGGTATAGTTTTGGGAAAACTGGCTCTCTTCGCCGTTGTAGGTGGAAAGGACAGTTTTGCCGGACGCCTCATCCGTGACGGTATAGAGCAGATTGGACTTTTCCCCGGTGTATATTGGTCCGTCGAAGTAGCTGGACCAGGGATGGGTGGGATCGCTGGGATCAAAGTATTCGGTCATAATGGAATGGGCGTCGGAGGCGATCATGTTTTGCGTTATGTTTTTGTAAAGATCGCTATCGCCGTCGTAGACGCCTGCGGACAGCATCGCCAGTACCAGAAGGCCGCTGACCATGGTTATGGTCAGGCTGAGGATGCAAAGGATGGTGCCGGCAATTTTGACGCCGGTCCTGCGAAAGAAGGTATTCATGGAACCACTCCGTTCAGGTTGAGACAAATTTGTACCCCTGGCCCCAAACCACGGTAAGATAGCGAGGATTGGCGGGGTCAATCTCGATTTTCTCTCTCAGATGACGGATATGCACAGCGACCGTGCCTTCGGCACCCACGGGGGATTCCTTCCACACCTGCCGATAGATCTCCGCAATGGAAAACACCTGCCCGGGATGGGTGAGGAAAAGCTTCAAAATATCGTATTCCGTAGGTGTCAGGCTCACCGGATCTCCGTCCACGGTGACAGTTTTTTCCCGGTCGTTCATGGCCACAGGGCCACAGACCAGATCCGTGGGAGCAGAGAGGGCGCTGCCCAGCTGAAGATATCGGCGCAGCTGGGATTTTACCCTGGCCAGCACCTCCACCGGGTTAAAGGGCTTTGTGATGTAGTCGTCCGCCCCCACGTCCAGGCCCAGGATTTTGTCTGTGTCCTCACTCTTGGCCGTGAGCAGGATCACCGGCACATTGCTGGTCTGGCGGAGCCGAGAGAGCACGGTGATGCCATCCATCACCGGCATCATGATGTCCAGCAGGACCAGCTGAATCCCGCCGGCGGCTACCGCGTCCAGCGCTTCCTGGCCGTTGGCGCAGAGAACGGTATCGTATCCGGACGCCTTTAGGTAGATGTTCAGCGCGGAACGAATATCGGCCTCGTCATCACATATAAGCACTTTGTACATATCCTTCACCCTCCTGAAACAGTGTAGCAAATTGCGGATTAAAAACAAAGCGGGGGAGCTTTTAAAAAAGTATTAAGAAGCGTCAAAGAAAAGCGCACCGGGATTCCGGCGCGCTTCAGAAAAAATGCGATTAGTGTCCCAGCTTTGCCAGAGCCTCGCCGACCTTGTAAATATCTCCAGCGCCAATGGTCAGGATCAGATCGCCAGGGGCGGCGATTTCCTGCAGCCGATCTGTAATCTCCTGGAAGGTGGCATAGTATTCCGCTCTGGGAATCTCAGCAGCCAGGTCCTTGGAGGAAATGCCGACGGTATTCTGTTCTCTGGCGGCATAGATCTCCGCCAGAATCGTGAGGTCCGGCCGGGAAAGCTGTTCCACAAACTCTGAAAACAGCGCTTTGGTGCGGGAGTAGGTGTGGGGCTGGAATACTACGATGGTACGGCTATAGCCCCGCTGGGGCACGGCGTCCAGCGTGGCCCGAAGCTCTCCGGGATGGTGGGCGTAGTCGTCGTAGATGTCTGCACCCCGGAAGGTGCCCTTGAATTCCATCCGCCGGGCAGCGCCGGTAAAGGAGGTAAGACCGCGGGTGATGGCCTCCGGTTCTACGCCCAGGGCCCAGGCGGCGGCGATGGCCGCCAGCGCGTCCATGCAGTTGTGCTTGCCCAAAACCCGGAGATCCACATGGGTGTAGAAGCTGCCGCCGCAGTACACGTCAAAGCTGGAATAGCCCCGGTCAAAGTGGGTGGGATATACATCCATATCCGGGGTCATGCCAAAGGTAATCATCCGGCGCTGGATGCCCTGGAGGGCGTCCATGGTGTTTTTGTCCATGCCGTTGGCAATGACAATGCCGCGATCCGGGGGTGTCAGCTCTGCAAAGGTGCGGAAGGAGTGTTTGATATCCTCCAGATCCTTGAAGAAATCCAGATGATCGGCCTCGATGTCCAGGATTACAGCGATGGTGGGCGTGAAATTCAAAAAGGAATTGCAGTATTCGCAGGATTCCATGATGATGGTGTCTCCCTGGCCCACCCGATGTCCGGCGTCCAGCAGATTGAGATAGCCGCCGATCATCACCGTGGGGTCGATACCAGCTTCCATGGCGATGTGGGTCATCATGGAGGTGGCAGTGGTCTTGCCGTGGGTACCGGAAAAACAGACAGCATTTTCATAGGCGGACATAATATGCCCCCAGGACTGGGCCCGTTCAAACACGGGAATGCCGGCGGCCAAAGCAGCGGCAATCTCCGGATTGTCGTCGTGGGCGGCAGCGGTACGGATCACGCAGTCAGCGCCTTGGATGTTTTCAGCCTTGTGGCCAATGACCACGGGGATGCCCTTAGCAATCAGGTTATCTGTGGCCTTGCTCTGATGCATATCAGAACCGGTCACCGTGATTCCCATACCCTGAAGCACCATGCCCAGGGCGCACATGGATACGCCTCCGATCCCCACCAGGTGGGCCCGTTTGCCGGGAACAAGATATTTGGTTATATGAGAGGTCTGCTCATGACACAATGGAAGTTCCTCCTAAGCGGCGCCGTGGGCGCACAAAATCACCTCTGCCCGAAGGCACAGTTCAACCTGATTATAATACCTTTTCGGTGTTTTCACAAGAGGAAAATGCAAAAAAGGCCCCACCGCAGAAATTGCCATTTTCTGCAGTGAGGCCGAAACAGGAAAGTCAGCTCTGTTCGCCAAGATAGATCTCCACCCGGTTTTGGATGATGGCGGCGGTTTCCTCCGGCGTTTTATCACCGGCGAAGCAGGCTGCGGCTTCCTCCAAAACGATTTGGGCCACAGGAGAATCATAGACCGTCAGGCATCCCGCGTCATAAATCAGCTGCCGGGCGGCCAGGGATTCTTCCTTGGTACAGGAGCCGTTGATCTCCAAATACCATTCCTCTCTGGCATCCAGTGCGTCGCATCGAATGCTGCTCATAATAGTGCCGCTATACTGAAAATCATAGGTCAGCAGGGTGCGCAGGAACAGCCATGCACCCTCCTGGTGGGAGCCCAGGGAACAGATGGAAAATACATTGGAAAACACCAGGTTGGTGCCGTTGCCTTCGGCCCCGGGATAGCCGATCAGGGTTTTGCCTTCTTCCTTCAGGGGCCGCATCACGTCAGAGGCAAATTGTCCCAGCCGGCCCAAGGTGGCTTCCACATAGAGCAGCGGTGTGGCGTCGGATTCCTGATACTCGGCAGGAAAATAGTCCCGGCACAGGGTCAGTAGGTCATAGAACGCCTGGGTTTCAAACTGGCAGGTTCCCTGGACCATGTCCGCAAACTGGGACAGGTTCACGTCCAGAAGCATGGAGAGGAAATCCTGCTGGGAGAAGCCGTTGGCCAAAATCATGTCCTCCGGAAGCTGCTCTGCCACAGTCAGCAGATCCTGCAGGGACCAGCCCATGTCCTGGCCCACATATTCGGTCAGGCCTACCATGGTACGCAGATAATAGCTTGTGGGTATGACGTAGAGACCTCCGTAAGTCTCCTTGGCCAGAGTCATCACGCTGGGGATAAAGTCCTCCATGGAAAGTTCCTCGTCGGCCTGGATCAGAGGCTCCAGATCCGTCAGGAATCCTTTCTTGGCGTAGAGCTGGGCGGAGGGTGGGTCCTCCAGCCAATCGCCGCTCCAATAGATTAGATCCGGGGCATCGCCGGCGGTCATCATGAGCTGCAGCTCTGTAGCGCTGGAGAAGGTGTCCACCTTCACCCGATAGGTACTGCTGGACCGGTTGAAGGCGTTCATGGCTTCGGTCACCATCTGATTCAGGGATTTAGACCAGCTTCTGTCGGGATCTTCGGGAATTTCCTGTAGGGGCACCACCAGTTGGACCACGGTTTTTTCGGGGATCATGTCGGCGGGGACCCGCTTGAGGGTCAACGTTTGCTCCAGGCCGGAAAGCAGTCCATAGATATGGATCAAGAAGGTGTCCTCGTCCACATATGTTACGCTGCCGACGCTGCCCGCCAGATCACAGTCCGCCCAGCTTAGAATTTCTGTAATGGTGCCGCTCTCCAGGCTGACGCCCTGCAGGGCAGTGTCGCTGGAAAGCAGAAAATCATAGGGTCCGCCGCCGGGCAGTACCTGCTCGTTAAGGGACAGGGAAAACAGCTGCTGCCCAATGGCGTGATGGTCCCAATCCACCGTATAGACGTAGCTGCCATCATCCTTTAGATAGAGCCTGCTGCTCTGATCCCTACAAAAGCTGTACCAGAGACCCTCGGTATCTGCGGAAGCAACCACACCGCCGGAGTCATCCAGAAACCAAATCCCGTCCCTGGAGATCACCACGGGGGTTCCCTGGGGCGACAGAGCAAGGTCGGAGATGAAATCGTCCTGAGAAAGACCCAGGGCGTCCTGAAGGGAAATGACAGCGCGCTGCTGGCCGCTGAAATCCCAGCATTCGAGATTGTATGTCTCATCGGTCTGGCCGGTTTCCGTGTCCACAACGTCATAGCAGCTGTGGAGCATCCAAAGGACTTTGTCACCAAAACAAAGCATT
>CBCTLT010000050.1:0-7787 GCA_965147785.1 uncultured Oscillospiraceae bacterium | reverse complement strand
AAGGACGCCATTGAGATTGGATGACTATATAAAAAAACAGAGCCTGCTTTTCCCCGGCAGGGGGATCAGCAGGCTCTGTGCTTTAAGCATCCGGCTCGTCGCTCAATACCATCTTCAGTTTTACCACATTGACCATGAATTCCTTTTTACATTTTGGACAGTATAGCGGGAATTTTACTAAAACCGTTTCTTCATATACTTTGACTTTCGTTTTGCTGCCGCACTGAGGACAGCAGATCCATTTTGACTCATGCCGCATAGCAATCACTCATTTATTCGTAGTTACAAGTTAGATAATTGCAGTCGGTTTTTCTTCATTGATATCCAATCATTCTATGAAAACGCCGCCAATTTCGCCAGCAGATACGCCAGAGAACTATCATAAAAGACGAAATCATCGATCAGTCCGGCATTTTTTGCATCTATGACACGGCTGCATACGGCGGACTGTTCCGGCCTGACCAGAAGCAGGATCTTGAGGTCCTGTTCAACCTGCCGAAGAGGTTGGCAGATCCCGACCGCCTGATCCATATCCGCCTGATCCACAATATCCAATATCACCACATCCGCATGAAAGATATCAACGCCGACCACAGCCTGCGGATAATGGAGCTGGGCCGCCCACAGGAAGTCAAGCTCCGGCTTTGCATGGATGGCCGCTGACAACCCCTGTCCCAGCACCTTATTGGATGATATAAACAGCACTGTTTTCATGATCGGCACCCTCTATCCAATCCGATAAATACAGATGGTTTTCTGATCGCTCCCGCCTGCTCCGGCTTCCATGAGCCGAGCCTCCACAGCCGCGCCGCCTGACTCACGCCCAGGGGTCGGCGGACTTAGGGGTGCGGACACCGGTGAGCAGATATTGCTCCCAGAGGAACCACTTCCCATCGCTACCCCGCTGTCGGAGTTTGATGGGGCGAGGGCTGTCCGCGCCGCCGCATGGGATAAACAGTTTCATATAGCCCTGCTCCTCACCGGAAACATGGTTGCTTTCCACCCGGATGGTATAGGGCTGGTTGGGTGTGTAATTGTTGTCGGGGGTAGAGCCGGCGAAGTAGGTGAAGGGAAGGTAGGTCTTTCCGTCACGGAAGCGGTCGTTTAAGAAGGAGATCTCCTGTCCGCTCAAAGGACGGGGCCCCCGCAGCCAATTCAGCATATCCGTGCCGATCTGCCGGTCAGCGGCATAGGCGCACAGGGCCAGCACGGTCAGCGCCGCCGTCTGAAAGGGTGTGTCAAGGGCCGCCTCCGGGAGAGCCTGCATCTGGGCAAGGCTCTCAGGGAGGGCCGCAAAGGTAAAGGTTTCCCGCTTGTTTCCAATGGCTGTGGCTGCTGTCGCCGCGGCATCCACGGCGGACTGCTTTAGCCTGTCAAAAATACTCATACAAA
This sequence comes from uncultured Oscillospiraceae bacterium, assembly GCA_965147785.1. Lineage (GTDB taxonomy): Bacteria > Bacillota > Clostridia > Oscillospirales > Oscillospiraceae > HGM13006. The sequence continues at coordinate 6,395 of CBCTLT010000050.1, read as the reverse complement.
TACTCCTTTCACGCCTGTCCCACACTCGTGCGCCTGATGTTCTCTCAGCCATAGGCGCGTATCAGATCCATACAGGTCATGCCCTCGCCAAAAAAGGGTGGACACACACCGGTTTCACGATCCTGCTGGATATGGAGAGATTCGCCGGATGGGTCGATCAGCACCGGGAAGCTGCCGCTCATGCGGGTGCCCGCGCCGTCCGAGAGGTCCAGATGCAGGCAGTCGCCCTCCATACGCCAGATGCCGGAATACGAGTACGCATACTCCTGCCCATCCTCCGGCTGATGGTAGAGATCGATGCGTCCGGAATAGTCCGGGTCGCTGTCACCCCAGCCGAACTCCATGTACCACTGCTCGCAGGTCCAATTTGTGTAAGCCAGCCCCCAGTCTGTGGGCGGCAGCCACCAGTCGTCCCCGGACGGCTCCCAGTCCTTGGGGTAGTCCAACCCGGTCACATAGCCCCAGATGCCGAAATCCATCAGCATGGGAAGGTAGTTCTCCCCGGTGGGCACGATGGAAATGCCGTATTCATCGGTCAGCGGAAGCCACTTCACCTCCACGCCATCGTTTGTCACAAGGACGATCTCCGTGTCCGGTTCATCCCGCCATTGCTCATAATTTACGAATATCAGTACAGACTGAGCACACTCCTCCCGGTAGAGCACCTCACCCGGTACAGGCCAAACGCCGTTACCGAGAGATTCCCAGGTGACATGGTTCACGGCAAGGCTGGTATTCTTATCCCGGGGAACGATGCAGAATAAATCACCATAGCCCGGGCCAAGGATATGTTCGGCCGGTATATTTAGTAGAAACGGCATGGCCTCCACCAATCCGGCACAATTCTCCACCAGCCAGTCCGACAGCGGGGTGGAGTCCCCCTGCTTCCTGTATCCCAGATAGGCGACCGCGCCGGCGTACTGGTCATCGTATGCCATGGCGTCATACAACAAGTTCAGGGACTCCTCCGCCAATTCCGCCTCCGCTGTTTCTTCCCCGCTGCCGGAGAACACACCCACCCCGGAATCTTTTCCTCCCTTGCTGCCGGAAAGGGTGCCCATCGCACCGTCCGTTTCCGTTTCAACGGGCGGTGTGTCTTTTCCTCCGCAGGCAGACAGGCCAAGGGCCAGCGCCATGCACAAAATCGCCGGGAGAAAGCGGCGCCGGAGCAAATTCTTCATCATCCGGCCTCCTTCTCAGAATTTCCCGCTGCGGCCGCTGCCGCCGCCCCCGCTTTCGCTGTAGGTGCTGCCGCCGCTTGAGCTTTCCTTCTGAATTTTGGTGCGCGTCTCGGTGGTATGGGTATACTGATCGTACCGCTCTGTCAGCTGCAATCCACCTTCCGCGATGTACTCATTGGCTTCCACCTTCTGGCTGACCGTCTTCATACCACGCAAAAGCATGTAGCAGATGATACCTGAAATGATACAGCACACTGCCGTTATGAAGATAATCATGAAGAAGTAACTGACAACCCATACCCACAAAGCCTCACGCACCGGTTCACCGGAATCGGCCTTGGTCAGAAATTCGTCACAGGTATTCAGATAATGGGAAATACCGCCATACCAGTCATTATCCCCAAAATCAGGAAGGAAAGTCTCCTCCAGCTTTTTCTGTCCATATGAATTGAAAGCATATTCTGCGTACTCGCCGTAGACGAACATGGCGTAGTCCCGCTCGGCCATGCTCAGGAGCACGATGATCCCATCCCGCCCGCTGCCCATACCGAGCTCACTGCCGTGATAGAGCTGATAGGTGACCTCATATACACTGCCGTCTCCATAGTCCGTGAAATCATCTACCAGGGCGAAATAGACGCCGCAATGCTGGCGGTTGGAAATGTCCGCAGCCCGGGTCTCCAGATCTTCCCATTCCTCATAGGTGAGAAGGTCGCTGATATCAAATACATACTGCATACCGACACTGCTTGGTTCGGACTCTTCGGGGGCCTCCGATGCTGTCGGCGTCTCGGGTGTTTCCGGGACGGGGTTGTCCGGCGGACAGTTTATGAGGATGTAATCCTCCGCCGCCTGCGCCATGGACTCCACCGCCTGGGTCAGCGCCACGGCGCTCATGGTAATGTCTTCGCCGTTCCAGGCCCGCTCCGCCATGGAGGGCTCCACTGCGTTATGGATGGCATCAGCTAAGGCCTGGCTGCTGCCCCGTTCGTCGCTCAGTTTAGCGTAAACACACCAGCCGTCGGCGGGCATAGCGTAGGTGCCCGAATCCTGCTGCTCCATCAGGATGGTCAGCGTAGCGCCTTCCTTTTCCTCGCCATAGCCATAATCATATCTGGCATAGATCCCAGCCGCAGTATCGGAAATACTGTCATAGCTGGTCTGGGTCAGCACATCCACCCGCAGATCGATACCAAGGGTCTCAGAAAGTTCCGGGAGGGTTTCTTCGCCCTGCATGGTCAGCACAGCCGAAGCCAGTTCTTCGGTTTCATCATAAATGACGCCATGGGTCTGCGCGGCAGATACCGGAAGGCAAAGGAATATTGCCAGCATAACCGCCAGCGTCAGAACAGAATATATTTTTTTCATATCTGATCTTTCCTCCTTACATAAATATGAACAGCAAGGAGCCCAGTACAGACAGAGAACCAGCGATGGCGGCAAACAATCCCCAGAACTTTCTCCAGTTGACCGGCAGCTCACCTACCAGCTTCCCGGTTTGCCCATTCATTGCAAAAAGGAAATCCTTTCCATCCCACTTGGTATTCAGCATCCAGACTGGCATCAGGGCATAATGCACCTTACCTCTTTTCAGGCTGGCTGTTTTCTGCTTAAGGCTACAGGCATTATATCCTGTCACCGTATTACGCAGCACAGCCTCCAGTGTTCCTTCACAGCGCTGATCTGCCCGCTGCCTGCACTGATCTACTGTCTCATCAAACTTATCAGCAAGAAAACCGGGAAGATAAGCGGTAGAAAAAGGTTTCAGATCCTGGTGATCATAGGGTTCAATCGAAACCATATAATCATCCGAAATTTTGCTGGAAGCATCCACCGGTATCTTCTCAAAGGAGATGGATCCAGCCCGATAGACGTCATAGTGCTCCGTCTCCGTGATCTCATAGTCGCCGGAGCGGTATGTATGGGAGCGGGCAGCTTCATAACGGGCGTTGCCCTCTGCCTCGCCGTCGAACATCCAGAAGGGAACATAGATACCCTGAATTTCCTGAAGATGATTTTCTGCGGTAAAGCTTTTCGGCAGGAAAAATTTTCCTTTGTAAAGGCTCTTAAGAGCCTTTACAAAGGGAATGATGAAATCCGGCCGCAGTGCCCCGGAGAACTGGCCCGGCACCACGGTCGGGTTCCCGCAATAGGGGCAGGAGGTCGCCGCCGTATTTTCGTCGCAGATGAGCTCTGCGCCGCAGCTGGGACAGCTGTAGGCCCGCATACCATTGCCCTCCGCGCCCCAGTCCTCGGAAAGAGAAGAGGTGTCCCACGCACCGTCATCTGCGGGCGGTGCACTCTGTCCGGCGCCGCCTTCCTCCGTCGCCTGCTGGGCTTCTGCCGCCTTTTTTTCTTTCTCTGCGTAGAGCGCCTCGATCTCCGCCACATCATAACTGGCGCCGCAGTATTCGCACTCCAACCGGCCGGACGCACCGGAGAAATGCAGCGGTCCCGTGCAGCTGGGGCATTGATAATTTGTTACCTGTGTTGGCATCTGAAATTCCTCCTTCCCATGCCGGCGCTGTAACGGTCTATACCGAAACAGGCCGTAATCCGCAGAAGATCAGCCGAGCGGGTCGGTGAGCAAGCTGTCCAGCGTCAGGACGCACAGCTGCGCGTCGTACTTCGGCATAAACGGCAGGCTGACTTCGTTCTCCCCAGCGCCGATCACCATCTCCTCGCCGCTGGGACTCATCAAAATCGGATAAGTCTCCGAGATATAATACGGGCCGTCTGTGACGCCATAGTTATCACCGCCAACAAGGGACAGGCTGACGGTCACATAACTGGGCCCATCCATGACGGATGTGGTCGTCCAGAAACCGCTCCACACCTCTTCCCACGTCGTTTTAGAAGGATCGGCACCCTCGTATTCCCAATACAGTTCGACCGTTCCTCCCATCTCATCCTCGGGAAAGAACCACAGGTAGTAATTTGCGATACGGTCCGTATCCCATGCCGCTGCCTGCGTTGTCCAGCTGCCGCCAAGCCCGGAGGCATAGACGCCGCTCCAGCCGTCTGCCAGCCACGGTGCAAGCTCGGAAGGAACGCCCTGCCAGCCGTATTCCGTAAAGTCGAAGGAGAGGTAGTCTCCGTTTTCCGAGAAACATGGCACGATGTGCCCCGTTGATGTATAGAGCTGCGGCTCCCACACGCAGCTGTTGCCTGCGTTGTCTACGATCTGGACCTGTATGTAGGACAGGTATGCGTATGCATCGTCCCCGCCGGCTGCAAAGATCAGCAGCGGATCTCCAACTTCAGACCGGTAGAGAACTTCGATGACCTCTTCAGTATCTGATTTCGAATCCCACCGCATGAGATTGACGGAAACCGTGGCATTTTCATCAAGCGGCACGAGACAATACAGATAATCATCGTCCCCGATGGTATGCCCCGTATCGATTTCGGAAATAAAAGGGTATTTCTGCAGCGTCGCTTGGTCTGTTTCTGACAGCCAATCTCCATCAGACGCTTCTCCGGTATAGCCCAGGAAGGCCGCGCCGAACATGGTCTGCGGAAAAGCCATTCTCTCCCGCAGCCAAATAAGAGATTGTTCCGCTTCCGCGGAGAATCCGGTCGGTGTCGGCTGCATATCCGAGCCCCCGGTCCCCGGGCGCAGCTTTTCCGGCAGTTTCTGATCGGGCATACCAGACAGCGTCTCACCATCGGCGCTTCGATTTGGTTCGTCTGTTCCCGCTTGCTGTTTTTGCGCGCAGGCACAGAGAGACAGCATCAGAACCAGTATTAGAAAAAATGCGATCACTCGTTTTGATGTCCTTTTCATAACTGCTCCTTTCAAACGTCACTGCTCCATACCATTGCGCAAACGGGGATCGCTCCGCCCCAAATGGGGCGGGAACGATCCCCATTCTGGTGTCATCCAATGCTGTCCGGCATGGGCTCCTCCGCATCGATCAGAGGCAGATACCAGCTGTCATAGAGATTGGGCAGATCCTCCTCATCCACATCCACCCAATAGGTCCCCCACGGGCGCAGGTAGATATCATAGTGGAACGCATCTCCGCCGTTTTCGTAATCACCGTCAATGTGGATCATGTCCCCATAGTCCACCAGTCCCGGGTCAACGATCCAGTCCCCGTGCTCCAGCGCAATATCCGTGAAGGCGCCGCCCTCGGATGTCATGGTGCCATATATGCTGGTCCCATCATCACTGAGGCTGACCGACGCGGAGACCATCGGTTCCGACTTCGTGTAGTCCTCATCCCAGAGGGTGACAGTGCCCGTGCCGTCCCCGCCGATGTCAATGGCGCCGCAGATGTCCCACCAGGCGCCCTCCATATCCTCGTAATAGCCCCAGCAACCGGTCATGACCCACCAGCCGTACCAGTCACCGTTCCACCAGTCCAGCAGTATATCTCCGGTCCCAGTATCCTGACCTGTACCGCTTCCCGCCGTTTCCCGGCTGAGTGTGGACGGATCGACGGTGATCTTACCGGTTTTGTCGCCGAATGCCTCCTCAAAGGTCACCTCGACCTTGCTGGTGGTATCCGCCAGCACAAAGGCGGTGCGGAGTTCAAGGGTTTCACCCGGCGCGACATCCGTAAATTGACTGTCGATTACCGTGTCGTAGGAGTCGCTGTTCGCAAAGACGGTGGCGATAGCCAATTCTGCGCCGTTCTGCATCGCTGTTTCAGAGATGGACCATACATAGGAGCCGCTGTCCTTGCTGTTGTTGGTAAAATCCAGCGTCAGGACCAGCGCGTCGTTTCCATCTGAGTCCTCCATGATGCTGGCCCCCTTGTAGAGCAGCGCATAGTCCCCGATCTGGAGCGAATTGGACTCTTTCGGGTCGTCCTTGCCGCAGGCCGCCAGGCTAAGCAGCATCAGTGCCGCAAGGAGCAAGCAGAGCAGTTTCCTCCGTTTCATGTTCACCCCTCCTTCTTAGAAACCGCTGAGCCTGAACGCCACTAGTTCCATCGCGGACTCGTCCGCTCGGTCTTCGGTCATAATAGCCAGGATACTACCATCGGCCAGCTTCGCACCACCACAGAACCAGGGGTAACTGGTATCGAACAGATCACTGTCTTCCGCCTTGCCGATATAGGTGCCGTCCTTGGTCCATAGCACTACCTCGCGCATATTTCCATCCAGGGCGAGATAGCCGTTTTCCGTCTCCGTGACAAAGGTGACGCTTCCCAGGCCACTTCCGTCGGAATCCGTCAGCGTCAGCTGCAAGGTGCCTGCCGTATC
>CBCTLT010000049.1:0-7801 GCA_965147785.1 uncultured Oscillospiraceae bacterium | reverse complement strand
TAACCACGCAATGTATTATCAATGTATTATCGAGCCGAAAGGCGGACACATCCTAGAGCATGACCAATGGAAAGAGTATGCTCTTTTAGATATTCACGAGAACTCAGGAGTTTCTTATAATTCTACTAGGAAAGATACAAAAGCAGATATTGAGTTTATGGAAAAAATAAAAGCTCAAGGTTACCAGGAAGTGAAGAATATCGGACTTGTATTTTTCAATTCAGACTCAGAAGAGAACCTGTTTAAATTCGTCAACGATTTTGAAAGTAAACTTTTATAAAATAGTACAGAATAGTGTTTTTTGCAGCCAACCTTTCTTGCGATATTTTAAACGTTATCCAGTTTAAAGTTTTAGTAATATTTCTACTCCGATTTTTGGCTTGTCCGCTTCGCCTTTCAACTCGCAGTGCTCTGTTTACGTAAAACGATTATAAGGATTCACTCTGATCTAATAAAACGGTGACTATCAAACTTTAGTACCGCGCTCCTAGATTAATGATAAAATTAGCGCAATTTCTTATTTTCTCACGGCTTCTACTCTACATACAACCGCAAGGCAGGGCTGTGAGATTTTTGTCTAAAATTGGTGCAAAGTTTCACTTTAAATATAGGCTGAAAAAAACTGGTGCATATAGATATACCGTACAGGCACGTCTGACATAATTGGTGCATACGTTTTTCGTATATCACGCAAAAGAGTTAAGCGAAAAAGCAAGCCGTGCGAAAGTTTTTCTTGTATCAAGGGTGACGTCATAAGACATCGTCGGAGCAAGCTTGCTTGCTCCGACGATTTTTTATTCCTGCAACCATCGAGCCACCCTGCGTCTGAACGTGTTTTGCGTTCAGACGCTTTTTGCTTGCTTAGGCAGAAATGGCTTCTATTCGCGCATAATTTTGAATCACTATAAATTTTTATCGTTTTTCAATAAATTTTAATTGACTTTCAATGTGTCCGGTGCTATCATATCCCCGAAAGGAGGTCCTCCTCATGGAACAAACCGCTGTACAAAAACTGGCCTGGGTACTGAAAATCCTGGTGACAATCACATTTGTCTTGAATCTGCTGGCGCTGCCTCTGGTGCCGGTTCTGGTCTCGCTGCACAGCTGTGGCGTACCGCTGCACAGGCTGCTGGAACGTCTTTCCGGCTCCACCACACTGTTTACGCTGCTGTCGGCAGCATGGACCATTCGGTTTTCCTATACCCTGGTGCTTACGCTGTTTCTTCTCTTCTGCGGGCTCTGTACCGCCGTGATCCTCTGGCAGGCCCGTCGTGTGCTGCACACCATTCTCCTGGGCACGCCCTTTTGCCGGGAAAACGGCAAAAGTCTCCGCTTGGCCGGGATCTGCTGCTTTCTCATTTCCCTGTTCGCCCTGATCCGCATGGTATGGGGCCTGTTCTACTATGGCAGCATCGCCCCCCTGCTCACCTATAACGCACTGTTTGTGCCGGTCTTTTTTATGGGCGGCCTTCTGTGTCTTGTCATGTCGGCTCTCTTCCGTCAGGCTGCGGTTCTGAAGGAAGAAAGCGATCTGACCATTTGAGGGAGGTGGGGGTATGGCAATTGTCGTCAACCTGGATGTGATGATGGCCAAGCGGAAAATGAGCCTCAATGAACTGGCGCAAAAGGTAGACCTAACCCTGGCCAACCTATCCATCCTAAAAAATAACCACGCCAAGGCGGTGCGCTTTACCACCCTGGAGGCCATCTGCCGGGTGCTGGATTGTCAGCCGGGGGATATTCTGGAGTATGTACCCGATCCCACCGACCAGCCCGTGAAAGGAGCTTACGATGCCTGATTATTCTGATCCTGTCTTATCCGCCCAATCCCCGTCGGCTTCTAAGGAGCCCCAGCAGGAATCCACACCGAAGTGGCAAATCGACCGCCGGGACCGTCTGGCGCTGCCGCTGACCTTATTGGTGGCGCTGCTGGCCGTGCAGGTGCTGCTCTACAGCCCTGCCCTCCCCGGGCTGGGCATGACAGCGCTGGTTTTGGCCTGGTATGTCCTCCGGCGTTGGCACGGCGGCAAAGCGTCCTTTGCCACCCGGAGCAGCAAGCTGTTGCTGGTGGCCACCGCCCTTTTGGCCCTCACCTTCGCCCTTTTTTCCAATCCGTATCTGCGGCTCATCAACTTTCCCCTGCTGTTTTGCCTCATGGTGGTGCAGTTCTATGAAGGTACTCCCGGGGCCGGCTCCTGGCAGACTCCCTCTATTCTGTTCCGCCGTGCCGCCCTGTTCTTTATCGGGCTCTTTTGCCGCCTGGAAGCTCTGGGAGCGGTACTCACCGGCCTAGCTGCGGGCAGGAAACAAAAGCGTTTTCTATCGGCGCTGTTCGGCACCGCTGTAGGGCTGATCCTTCTGGGGATGATCCTTCCCCTCCTCCGTTCCGCCGACGCCATCTTCGCCTCCCTCACCAATCAGGCTGCGGCATGGATGACCCAAAATCTCAGCCAGACCCTGTTTCGCCTGGTGCTTTCCGTGATCCTGACCCCCTTCTTGTTCTCCCTGCTGTACCAGCTTCGCTATCCCAAGGCGCCCTCGGACACAGCTGCCCCGCACCGGACCGGCGTGGATCCCAGCATGTCCATCGTGATCCTTTTGCTGCTGGACATCACATATCTGTTCTTTCTTGGAACCCAGCTTGCCGCCCTGTTCGGCGGTGAGGACTATGTATCCGCAGCCGGGGTCAGCTATGCCGAATACGCCCGCAGCGGCTTCTTCCAGCTGGTCTGGGTGGCCCTGCTCAACCTGACCGTCATTGTTCTGTGTGTCCATCTGAGCCTCCATGAAGGCAGGGGCTGGAAAGCGGTGCAGATTCTTTCCACCCTGCTGGTGGTGCTCACTGCTGTACTGCTGGTGTCGGCCTGTGCCCGGATGACCCTCTATGTCACGGTTTATGGGCTGTCCATGAAGCGGCTTTTCACCTACTGGGCCATGGCCTTCCTGGGGATCTGCCTGCTATGCGCGCTGCGAAAGATTTTCGTGCCTTCCTTTGGTTTTTTCCGGATCTGCTTTTCCGTGGGGGTGACGTGCTGGCTGCTCTTCAACTATGTGGGGCCGGACGCTCTCATCGCCCGGTACAATGTCAGCGCCTATCAGTCCGGCCAGATCGAATGGATCGACACCGACTATCTGGCCACCCTCTCCTATGATACCCTGGATATTCTGGAGGAACTCCCCAATTGCCAGCGTTTTGTGGCGGACCGCAGAGCGCTGGCCGCGGAAAGCGCCTCCAACTGGCAGACCTGGTCTTTCTCGGCCTGGCGGAATCAAGACTAGCCCTATTTCTGCTCACCACGATTTTTCCTCCCGCTCCCCTGCCAAAGGACGCCCAGGACACAGTATGGACACATGGCCGGGATAGACTGAAAGCAGAAGGAGCCCCACATCTGGAAAGAGGAAGGAGCATCAGGAGAAATGAACTATCAGGAAATACTGGATCGTCTCCCAAAACTGCGGATCAAAAAACGGTGGATCGTTTTGGGTGGGAGCCTTTTCATTGTGGCGGCCATCGCAATCTATCTCCTGCTGCCAGTCACCTTTGTGGATTTCTCGGCGTCAGAGGTAACCAAACTGGAGATTTTCAACGGTAACAACGGCCAGACCGTGGTCCTCACTGACGGCGATCATGTCTATGAGAACGCCGAAGGCGAAATCGTTGTGGTGCCGGACCGGGAAGTGATCCAGCGGATCGTGGACGAGTTCTACGGCATCCAGTTCAAGCGGACGGGCACTCGGTTCGGGATGGGAACCTCCTTCTGGTTTACCTTCAACGACGATGAGGATACCACCTTTATCCTCATGTCTGAGGATCAGGCCAGCCGGGGCCGCTTCTTCTATGAACCGGTGGACGGTAGAGACTTTTCCGACCTCTGCCACTATCTGTCGGAGATCACAGGCTGGCTGGCCGGAGGCAGCGCATAGACCACCTGAGTACAGGATCGACTGGACATCTATTTGTCGAAACAGTCCTGACCGCATTCTGGAACCATGGAAGTACTTCGGAAGGAGATGTTTTTATGGAGCGATACGATGGAAAGACCAGAAAAGACGACGTGAAGAAATGGCTGCTCATCGGGATCCCGGCAGCCATTGTGGTGATTGGCTTTTTCGTAGGGATGAATCTCATCAAAAAAGCCATCGCCCCGGACTATACCATTGTGACCATGATGAACGGCACCCTGAACGATACGGCCAAAACCATGGTGGAGGAAGCCGCCGCAGCGGCGGTGGGCGACAAGAACGAAAACGGCAAGGTCAAGATCGGTTTTAAGGAAGTGACGCCTGCGGCCTACGGCGGCTATGGTGACGCCGCAGCGACCCTGTTTGCCGGGGACTATGTATTTTTCCTCATAACGGACCCCACGCCCTGGACCTCCGATCTGCTGGCCGTGAAAACGAATCTGTCAGACGCGAAGTTCTGGCAGGCCATGGACACAAATCAGCCGATTTACGGCTGTATATTGAACACCGACGAGGATTCCGTGGCCGAGGCCCAACGAATCATCGAGCTGCTCCAGGAGCAGGATACACCGTGACGCCACTGCCTGCCATCCGGCTCCGGGATCTGGCCGGATCGATGGCTCTTCCGGCGTCAAAAACACCTCAAATAGAACGGTTCTCCACGGCTGGGCCGCAGAAAAAGCTCTGCAGTCCAGCCGCCCTTTTGCGTTATGGCAAAAAAGCTGCCTTCAACTACACAAAAATCACAAATTCGGACGCTTTACGTCCCTCTGGAAATTTGGTATAATGGTAAGCATTGAACAGTCAACGTTTCCACTGGGCGCGCTATGACCGGCACACATGATTCCGGAGGGAAACCTGGCAAAGAGAGAGGAATGACCAACATGCGAATGCGCAAGAAGCGGAATCTGGTGCCCCGAATGGAGGCCTGCAGCGACATCTGGATCCGGCAGCCGGAGCAGCTCCGGGACCATTGGCGGGAGTTGTTTCCCCAGGCCCGGGAAGTCCATCTGGAGGTGGGCTGCGGCAAGGGAAAATTCACGGTGGAAACGGCGGCGGCGGAGCCGGATATTTTGCTGCTGGCCATGGAGCGGGTCCCCGAGGCCATGGTAATGGCCATGGAAAAGGCCAAGGCCGCAGGGCTGAAAAACGTATTCTTCATCGGCGAGGACGTGGCCCGGCTGGGAGATCTGTTTGCCCCTGGGGAGCTGGACCGGATCTATATCAACTTCTGTGATCCCTGGCCCCACAAGAAGCACGCCCCTCGGCGTCTGACCCATGCGGGGTTTTTGGCGCTGTACCGAGAGGCGCTGGGTCCCGGCAAGGAGATCCACTTCAAAACGGACAACGCCGGACTTTTTGATTTTTCTCTGGAGCAGTTTGCGTCTTGCGGTTTCGCTCTAAAAGAGATCACCCAGGATCTGCACCGGGACGGCCCTGTGGGAATCATGACCGGCTACGAGGAAAAATTCTATGCAGCCGGAACCCCCATCTGCCGTCTGGTGGCAGTCTGTCAGGAGGTAAAGAATGAATAATAACGTAAAAATACTCATTGCCGACGACGAAGAGCGTTGGCGTCGGCTGGTAGGGGATTTCCTCCGCAACGAGGGCTATAAGGTGGTGGAGGCCGCCAACGGTCAGGAAGCTGTGGAGATGGTCCGCAGCGACGGGGACATCAGCCTGGTGATCCTGGACATCATGATGCCGGTGCTGGATGGCGTGGCTGCCTGCCAGAACATCCGTAGCTTTTCGGAGGTTCCCATCATCATGCTCACCGCCAAGAGTGACGAGGACAGTGAGGTCATGGGCTTTGTCTGCGGTGCCGACGAATATATCTCCAAGCCGGTGAAATTCCCTGTATTCATCGCCCGAATCAAGGCTCTGCTGAAACGGTCGGTGACGGTACGGACCTGCGTAGAGGTTTCTGGGATCCGCATCGACCCCGACGCCCATACCGTGACGGTGGACGGTCAGGAGATCAGCCTGACACCCCGGGAGTTTGAGCTGCTCCTCTATGTGGCCCAGAACAAGAATATCGCCCTGTCCCGGCAGCAGATTCTCTCGGCGGTGTGGAACTTCGACTACTACGGTGACGCCCGGACCGTGGACACCCACATCAAAAACCTGCGGATGAAGCTGGGCGACCACGGAGCCGCCTTAAAGACCGTTCGGGGAAGAGGCTATAAACTGGAGGGATGAGCATGTGCTTTCGCAGCAGCCTGCGGCGGAATCTGATCCTGCTGTCCGTGGGAGTGCTGGTGCTGTACTATGTGCTCGTTTTCCTGTTCAGCGCCCTGTTTATGGAGCCGTACTATCTCCATAACGTGGAAATGTCTCTGATCGACGCCTACAGCACCCTAAAGACATCCGGGGAATATGATCTTGGCACGGTCAGCGCGCTGGAGGAATCCAATCTGTCCATCGTCATTGCGGACCGAAATACCAGTGAGATACTCTATAACAGCAAGGTGGAGAAACGGTTTATGCCGGATATGGAGGATCGGCTGCTTCCCTTCATCAAGGAAACTGCCGAGGCATCCGAGAAGGGCTATCACCTCATTACGGACGAGCTCCACGAGCACACTTCCTCTGGGGCGAACTATTCCAGTGGGAAGCGGGTCATTTTAGGGGGCGTTACGGACCTGTATGTGCTGGAGATCAGCACCTCCTACGCCTCCATCTCCCAGGCCACCAATATTTCCATGCAGTTTTCCCTGATCGTAGGACTGATGGTGATGCTGCTGGCCATTCTGGCCTTCTCCCGGATGAGTTCCATGGTGGTGGAGCCGGTGGTGCAGATCACCAGCATCGCCAACCAGATCGCCCATCTGGACTTTTCCCAGAAATGCAACGTCCATATGGGGGGCGAAGTGGGAGATATGGCCCGCAGCGTCAACACCATGTCGGATTTTATGCAGACCTATATCGCCCAGCTGCAAGCAGCAAACGAGCAGCTCAAGGAGGATATCCGGCAGAAAAAGGAGCAGGAGGAGGCCAGGAAAAACCTGGTGGCCAACCTGTCCCATGATCTCAAGACCCCCATCGCCCTGATCGCCGGATATGCCGACGGACTGCGGGGCGGTATGGCCAAAACCGACGCGGAGATTCGGGAATACTGCGACGTAATCTGCGACGAGTCGGACCGGATGATGACCATGATCCTGAAGATGATGGAGCTGTTCCGGCTGGAGAGCGGCACGGTGGAATTGGAGCGGGAGGAATTTGACCTGAGCGATCTCCTCAACTACGAGGTAGAGATCTTCGGCATGGAGATCGAACGGGCTGGGATCCAGTTCACATCCTCCTATTCCGACTGCATGTACGTCTCCACGGACTATTTTTCTGCGGAACAGGTGGTCACCAACTATATGCAAAACGCCATCTCCCATATCAATGGCGGCAATCAGATCACCCTTTCTGCCGAGGATATGGGTCAGAGCTACCGGGTGACGGTGTTCAATTCCTCGGCACCCATTCCGGAGGAGGAACTGCCCCGGATCTGGGACAGCTTTTACCGGCTGGACAAGTCCCGGAATCGGACCGGACGGGAATCCGGCCTGGGGCTGTCTATCGTCAAAAGCAATATGGAGCTGCTGGGAGGCGGCTACGGCGTGGAGAATACAGAAGGCGGCGTGCTCTTCTGGGCGGAGTTCCCCAAGGCTCCAGAGCCCTCCAGTCTGCCCCCGGCTTCACCAGCTTCTGAAGAAGCCTGAGCGTTGGGGTTTCATTGCCCAATTCATAGAAATACAGACCCGACGGCGTTATAACCCGGCCCAAGTTGTGTCTATCATACAACTTGGACCGGGTTTATTTTCCCTTCTTCTTTTCCCAAAATCAT
>CBCTLT010000048.1:0-7862 GCA_965147785.1 uncultured Oscillospiraceae bacterium | reverse complement strand
TTCTCTGTACGCTCTCTGGACCCTTTCCCGCAGGTAATTTATACTTTATCGCTTAAAAGCATTGCATTGTTAAATTATCCGTGCTATAATGATGCCGAACTGATACTTTTTGCAGAAAGGCATGACATTCCATGATAACCCTAACCAACATGACCATTCGCCGGCAGCTCCCCTCCCCAGAAGCCCTGCGGCAATCCATTCCCCTTTCCGCCGCAGGCCAGCTGGCCAAAGCCCGCCGAGATCAGGAGATCGCCGAGATCCTCTCCGGCAAAAGCAGCCGCATGCTGCTGATCATCGGCCCTTGTTCGGCAGATCGGGAAGATGCGGTGCTGGAATATATCTTCCGGCTGGCTCCAATCCAGGAGCAAGTGCAGGATAAGCTGCTGATTATTCCCCGGATCTACACCAATAAGCCCCGGACCACCGGAGACGGCTACAAGGGCATTGCCTCCCAGCCAGATCCCACCAAGCGTCCAGATATGGAAAAGGGTCTGATTTCTCTGCGGCATATGCATGTGACCGCCGTCAACGAAACGGGCCTCACCTGTGCCGACGAAATGCTCTATCCCGGCAACGATGCCTATCTGGCGGATGTGTTGAGTTATGTGGCTGTAGGGGCCCGCTCTGTGGAAAACCAGCAGCATCGTCTGGTGGCCAGCGGACTGGGTGCTCCGGTGGGTATGAAAAACCCCACCTCCGGCGATTTTAGCGTCATGCTCAACTCCATCACTGCTGCCCAGCATCCCCATATTTTCTCCTACTGCGGCTATGAAGTGGAAACCCACGGGAATCCTCTGGCCCATGCCATCCTCCGGGGCTATGTGGACAACACCGGCCGCACCCGGCCCAACTACCATTATGAAGACCTGATTTCCCTGTATGAACAATATCAGGCTAAGGATCTCCAGAACATGGCTGTGATCGTGGACGCCAACCACGCCAACTCCGGCAAACAGTATCTGCAGCAGCCCCGCATCGTCAACGAGGTGCTCCACGCCTGCCGCCATTCCAGCGAAGTACAGTCCCTGGTCAAGGGATTTATGGTGGAGAGCTATCTGGAGGACGGGGCCCAGAAGATCGGGGAAGGCATTTATGGAAAATCCATTACAGACCCCTGTCTGGGATGGGAAAAAACGACACGTTTGATTTACGAAATGGCAGATCAGCTATAACAAAACAGGACTGCTGCAGAAACACATATTCTGCGGCAGTCCTTTTTTACATTATCTTTTTGGCCCGTCTGCATATTGCAGCGGCGGTCCACTGAGCTTCAAAATTTGAGCTGCCAACGCCTGGGCCTCATCCTCGTGGTGGGTCACCAGCACCACAGGCTTCCGCTCTGCCACCTGCTGGATCATAGGATAAATCTGTGTCTTCATCCCCTCGTCCAGGCCTTGAAAGGGTTCGTCCAGCAACAGCACATCGCTTTCCGCCGCCAAAGCCCTTACAATGGCCACACGCCGTCGCATGCCGCCGCTGAGTGCCCCGGGAAGGCTTTTATTCTCCCGCTCCAGCCCCACCTGCCGCAGCCATTCCTCCGCCTGTTCCGCGGAAATTCCTGTGGTCACCGTCAAGTTTTTCTCCGCGCTTAGCCAGGGCAGCAGCCGGTCCTCTTGAAACACTACAGCGCACTTTCCCACACCTCGTACCGTACCGGCTTCCGGCTTTTGTAATCCACACAGTACCCGCAGCAGCGTGGTTTTTCCGCAGCCCGATGGGCCGCTGAGGCAGAGAATCCCGTTTTCCGGCAGCGTCAGCGAAAAATCCTCCAAAACTGTTTTCTCCTCAAAGCGGACGGTAATATGCTCCAGCGCGATCATGATGTCATTCCTCCAAACAATCTGCTCCAATCATACACGCCAGGCCCAAGAAAGTCAATGCAGCCACCTTGCCAGATTGCAAAATCCAATGTATAATAGAAGTATTCCAACAGGAAGGGCTGTGATCTCATGAAAACATTTCCAATGATTACTATCAGCCGTCAACATGGCACCAGCGGCCGAAAGATCTCTGAGCTGCTGGCAAAAAAGCTTGGGATTCCCTATTATGACAAGGAGCTGATCTCCATTGCGTCCAAGGAGAGCCGTTTTGGAGAAAAGGCCTTCGAAGCCGCAGAGGAAACCGCCACCACAACTCTGGGCTATGCCCTGAGCAATCGGAGCAACCGGAGCCTCTATGGAATGCCCCTCAACGATCAGCTGTTTATGGTCCAGGCCGGCGTGATCCGCACCATTGCGGACCAGGGCCCTGCCCTGTTTGTGGGCCGTTGCGCGGACTATGTGCTGGACGGCTACAAGGAGACCATCAAAATTTTCATCCAGGCCAGCACTGAGTCCCGGATCAAGACCATTATGGCCAGGGAAAACCTTTCCCAGCGGGAAGCAGAGGCCAGAATCAAACGATTGGATAAATCCCGTGCTACCTATTACAACTACTATACCGACCGCAAATGGAGCGATCTCAAGAACTACGATATTGTGCTCAACGTCAGCTACTTAACGCCGGAAGAAGCGGCAGATTTGCTTTACACCTTTGTCCGGCAGGTGGTGGAAAAGACCGGAGCCATGGAGGCAGAAGCGCAGGAACGCAAGGCGGAACATCCCGATACATAAACAAGCAGGGCGCATCCACAGGATGCGCCCCTATTTTTATATCGTAATAACAGCCACCGCGGAAAACAATCCGGCCATCAAAAAGACAGCTGCCATCAGCCCAAGGATCTGATTTTGGGGCGGCTTGGCGTCCATATCCGTGATCTTTCGCATCTGGCTGGGCCGCAGCAGAAATACCGCCAACGCCGTATACATCAGAGCGGAAACCAGGTTTGCCGTGGAATAGCCTCCCACCAGATCCTGCATGGTGTTGCCCGTATAGATCCCCGAAGTCAACAGCGCGCATACATCCATATAACCGTGAAGCAGCGCTACCGTCCAGAGGCTTCTAGTGCGGAGATAGATGGCCGCCAGGCACATTCCCAGCGCTGAGGCTCCCACCATTTGGACCAGTACCCCCGTCAGCTCCGTGAGGCCTCCCACAGCATTGATGATGTGTACCGTTCCAAAGAGCAGACTGGAGGAGATCACGCTAAGCCATACACCCAGGGGATGATAGCCGTATTTCTCATAGATCATCCGGGTGATAAGTCCCCGGAAGGTCAGTTCCTCCGCAACTCCAATCGCCAGCATGCAGAGCAGAAACCACAGGATCCGCACCGGCGGTTGCAGCGTTTCCTCGCTGTAGAGGATCACTGTCTCCAGCATGGCAAAGGTATAAAGAAATACAATGGGCAGCGTGGGCACGATTTTCTCCGCTGCTGGTTTCCCGCTGGGTCGGAACAGGTATCCCATTTTCAGCAGCAATGCCACAAGAAGCATCACCAAAATAATGAACAGCTCCACCAGCAACTGGGGCAAATATTCCCCCATACGCCAAAAACCGTCCCACAGAAGCAGCGGCACCGATCCCAATACAGATGCCGCCACGAATAAAACTACCAGCACCACACTGGTCAGCACCGGGTATTTTCTCCGCAGCTCTGTCATGCTGTGGTCTCCTCCTTTCGCAATAATAGGTGGTAGTGTACGCTTTCCGCTGGACTATCGATCCCCGGTGCCCGCACTTCCTTGGGCGGTTCCACCAGAGAAAACCCGGAAAAAATCTCTGAAAAATCCTCCGATCTTGCATAGAAATGGGGCGTCTGCCCCTGCCGGCACAGGGTAAACCGGTCCAGATGGGCTTCCGGCTCCGCTGTCAGGAAAGCCGGATCCTTTTGACTTTTCAGGGTCAGAAACGCCTCTCCACCTGGTCGAAGCACCCTACGCAGCTCCTCCACCGCCCGAAAATACCCGGCCGTATCCGTATGATAGCTCACATTGTAGTCCACAATGCAGTCAAAGGTATTCTCCAAAAAAGGCATGGCCATCATATCTCCCAAAACCGTTTGGATCGGCAGTCCCTCTCGGGATGCCCAGCACTCCAGATAGCGGAGGGCTGAGGGTTCAAAGTCCATACCCGTGACCTGGAAGCCCCCTCGGGCAAAGTAGACGGCGTGCCGTCCCGGCCCACAGCCTCGATCCAACAGTGTCCGAAAGCCCAAAGCCTGCCACCGCTGCCGCAGCTGTTCCATCCCTGCTGCCGGCTCCAGCCATCTTCGGGTCTTTTCGTCGTTCCAATCCCAGCCCATCTCTGCACCTCCACGCCCGTTACAGATCTGTTCTATTATACCCGCTAAGGCGGTATGCTGCAAGGCCAACCTTGTTCGGCACATCACTTTTCCCCCGTGCCCGAATTCATGGGGGTGGGCTTGACAAAATCGACGCACTGTGCTATCCTTTTCCTAGGCACCCCCCAGGGGTGGGGTGTCTAGGAATTAACTTACTGTTGACTCACACAAAAAGGATGTGATTATTTTGATGAATGAAGAGAAAAAACAGGCCATGCAAGCACTGAAAACCGTCCGGGGCCAGATCGACGGCATCATCCATATGATCGAGGACGGCCGGTACTGCATCGATATCTCCAATCAGATTTTTGCGGCCTCTGCCATTTTGAAGCGGGCCAACCTGCTGATCTTGAAGCAGCACATGAACCACTGCGTCCTGGAGGCGGCGGAACAGGGCCACGGAAGTGAAAAAATCGACGAGGTCATTGGGATTCTCTCCAAGATTCTCGATAAATAGCAAGGAGGCGCTTTATGGAACAATATACCGTCACCGGCATGACCTGTGCCGCCTGCTCTGCCAGAGTAGAAAAGGCGGTAGCCGCTGTGGAGGGCGTGGATTCCGTGGCTGTAAACCTGCTCACCGGCAGTATGCAGGTGGAGGGCTGCGCGTTGCCGGAAACCGTGATCCAGGCGGTGGAGCAGGCGGGCTATGGCGCATCTTTGCCGGATCGTTCCGGCGGTGCTTCTTCCAAAGCAGCCACCGTCCACGATCCCATCGTCACCGATGAAAAGGGCCTGAAAAAGCGGCTCATCAGCTCTCTGATCGTGCTGATCCCCCTCATGTACCTGACCATGGGGCATATGGTGGGACTGCCGCAGCTTCCCTTCTTCTCCGGCACGGAAAATGCGCTGAATCTGGCCCTGACCCAGATGTTCCTTACCATCATTGTCATGCTGATTGGACACGCCTTTTTCCAAAAAGGATTTCAAACCCTGTGGCACCGCAGTCCCAACATGGATTCCCTGATTGCCGTAGGCTCCGGCGCCGCATTTGCCTACGGGGTATTTGCCATCTATCGGATGGCCTGGGGGCTGGGCCACAACGATATGGCCCTGGTCCAGCAGTATGCCCATGATCTTTACTTTGAATCGGCTGCCATGATCCTGACGCTCATCACCCTGGGTAAGTACCTGGAAGCCCGTTCCAAGGGAAAAACCGGCGAAGCCATTCGGCAGCTCATGGCCCTGTCCCCAGAAACCGCTACGGTTCTCCGAAACGGGCAGGAATCAGAGATTCCCGCCAAAGATGTGGTGGTAGGCGACGTGGTGATCCTGCGGCCCGGTGATCGAGTTCCTGTGGATGGCATTGTCTTAGAGGGCTCCAGTTCTATTGACCAATCTGCGCTCACGGGAGAAAGTATTCCCGTGGCCGTGGGCCCGGGGGATCGAGTGGCTGCTGCCACCGTCAATGGCGGCGGCTTCCTGAAGTTCCGGGCAGATCGGGTGGGAGAGGATACCACCCTCAGTCAAATCATCCATCTGGTGGAGGAGGCAGGCGGCAGCAAGGCCCCCATTGCCCGGCTGGCGGATAAAATCGCTGGTGTGTTTGTGCCGGTGGTCATGTCCATCGCCCTGATCGCCGCAGTGATTTGGGCCATTGCGGGACAGAATTTTGAGTTCTGCCTCTCCACCGCCATTGCGGTACTGGTGATCTCCTGCCCCTGTGCTCTGGGTCTGGCCACACCGGTGGCCATTATGGTGGGCACCGGTCGGGGCGCCAAGCTGGGGATTTTGGTAAAATCCGCCGAAGCCCTGGAAACACTCCACAACGTGGACACCGTAATTTTGGACAAGACTGGAACCCTGACCACTGGAAAGCCGGTTCTGACAGACCTTCTGCCCCAGGGCATCAGCGAAACAGAACTGCTCACCGTTGCCTACGGGCTGGAGCAGCCCTCGGAGCATCCGCTGGCGGAGGCAGTCTGCTCTCTGGCAAAGGATTGGGAGCTCCCCTTGCAGCCTGCAAAGGATTTCGTCTCCATTCCGGGTCGCGGTATCCGAGCAGAGATCAACGGTGCCATTTGCCTGGGCGGCAATGCGGAATTTTTGCGGGAAAACAACGTTGTTCTGGAGGAATCCGCTTTTTCCCATCTGGCCCAGCAGGGAAAAACGGTGCTGTATTTTGCCAGAGACGGTGTTTTTCTGGGCGCCGCCGCAGCCATGGACGTGGCAAAATCAGACTCCAAGGCCGCCGTAGATGTGTTCAAGCAGTTGGGAATCACCCCCGTCATGGTCACCGGGGACAATTGTACTACCGCTCAGGCTCTGGCAGAATCCGTAGGAATCTCCCAGGTAGAATCCCAGGTACTGCCCCAGGACAAGGAGCGCATTGTCCGAGAACTCCAGGAACAGGGCCACAAGGTAGCCATGATCGGCGATGGCATCAATGACTCCCCCGCTCTGACCCGGGCTGACGTGGGCATCGCCATCGGCGCAGGCACAGACATCGCCATGGAATCCAGCGACATCGTTCTCATGCGCTCCAGCCTGATGGATGCAGCTGCCGCAGTGGAGCTGAGCCGGGCCGTCATGCGGAATATTCGCATGAACCTGTTTTGGGCCTTTTTCTACAATTCCCTTGGGATTCCCATTGCCGCCGGTGCCTTATATCCAGCCTTCGGGTTAAAGCTCAGTCCCATGCTGGGTGCAGCGGCTATGAGTCTCAGTTCTGTCTGCGTGGTCACCAATGCCCTGCGGCTGCGATTCTGGACACCAAAAATCGCCCGTGTCCAGGCCCAGGTCTCCCCTTCTGCTCCACAAATTACAATACCGGCACCGCCGGAGAAAGGAATATCTGCAATGAAAACTGTCATCAAAATCGAAGGTATGATGTGCCAGCACTGCGTGGCCCATGTCAACAAAGCGCTTACCGGCGTCCCCGGCGTGGAAACTGTGGAGGTTTCTTTGGAGGAAAAACAAGCTGTGGTTACCGGTTCTGCCGACAAAGGCGCCCTGACCGCCGCCGTCCAGGACGCTGGCTACGAGGTTACTGGAATCGAATAACAACGAAAGCCGGACAGGATGAAATCCTGTCCGGCCAAATCTTTTATTCCATTGGAATGCGGCCCTCCAAGGCCCGGGTCAGCGTCACCTCGTCCGCATACTCCAGCTGTCCACCCACCGGGATGCCATAGGCCAGACGGGTAACTTTGACGCCGAAGGGCTTGAGCAGGCGGCTCAGATACATGGCCGTGGCCTCTCCCTCCGTATCGGGATTGGTGGCCATAATGACCTCCCGCACATCCTCATCCGCCACCCGCTGCAGCAGTTCCCGAATCTTCAGATCCTCCGGGCCCACATTGCCCAGCGGGGAAATTACACCGTGCAGCACATGATAGCTCCCACGGTACTCTCTGGCCTTTTCCATGGCCACCACGTCCTTGGGATCCGCCACCACGCAGATTACGCGCCTGTCCCGGGTCTCATCGGAGCAGATGGGGCAGACCTCCTGGTCCGTCAGGTTCTGGCACACCGGGCAGGTATGGACGGTTTTCCGAGCCTCCAAGATGGCCTGTGCAAAGGCATTGGCATCCGCATCGCTCATACCCAATACAAAAAAGGCCAGACGCCGGGCCGTTTTTGTTCCAATTCCGGGCAGCTTGGCAAACTGTTCCCCAAGCCGCTCCAAACTCACCGGATA
>CBCTLT010000047.1:0-7868 GCA_965147785.1 uncultured Oscillospiraceae bacterium | reverse complement strand
GGACTGACCGTATTGGGAGAGGGCGTCTATTTGATCCTTCATGGTCCCGGCGATCGGTTGGGATTTGCCGTCGTGTTTTTGGTTCTGGGCATGGTTGCGGCTGGGGCTGCGACAACAGGAAAAATTCTGCTTTCTGGTCTTTCTTGGTCGAAATCACAGAAAAACAGTGATTGACAGCGGAGACTTTGCGCCATATAATAGAACACGCTGTGCCTGCGTTGTTACAAGATGACCGGACAAGCAATGCAAAAGGGTACGTACCCTTTTGTGCATCTGCCTTTGGCAGATGCAGGGAACTTTGTGAACCACGGAAAAACCAATTCCGTTTTGTTCATATATTTTTCAAGGAGGAATTTTGAGACATGAGAAAAGCAACCAAGCTGCTTGCGCTTGTGCTTGCGGTATGCATGTGCTTCGGCATCCTGGCGGGCTGCGGCGATGAAGCTGCATCGTCCACCTCTGTGGCCGAATCTGCTGCATCCCAAGAAACCACCAGCGCCGAAACTGCTGAGGGCAGTACACTTGTGGCGTCTGCCACGGGCTTTGAGGAGAAGTTTTCTCCCTTCTTTGCCAATGCCGCAGATGACATGGATGTTGCCGATTTCACCCAGGTTTATCTGATGAACGTGGACCGGGTGGGCAACCCTGTGCTCAACGGCATCGAGGGTGAAACTCGGAGCTATAACGGCACCGACTACACCTACTATGGTATTTCCGATATCGTGGTAACCGAAAACGAGGATGGTTCCGTTTACTATGACATCACCATGCGGGATGACATTGTGTTCTCCGACAACACCCCCATGGACATTGACGATGTGATCTTCTCCATGTATGTGTACCTGGATCCCACCTATGATGGCAGCCTTACCATGTATTCCTGCCCCATTGAGGGCCTGGAGGACTACCGGTCCGGCATGGAGCCGCTTTACACGCTGCTGATCGAGGCTGGAGAGGATAACACCGACTTCACCAACTGGACGGAAGAGGAGCAGAAGGCGTTCTGGAGCGAGGGACTTCCCGCTGCAGGCGAAGCCTTTGCCCAGTCCATCATCGACTCTCTGGTTTCCGGCGGAACTAACACAGCTGAGGATTCCGTAGCAGCCTGTGCTGCCAACTGGGGCTATGAGCTGGAAGAGGATGCCACCCTGGCAGACTTCTTTAATGCCATGGTGGAAGCCTACGAAGGCGACTATAACACCATGTCCGACACCGAACTGGCCAGCGGTTCCCTGTGGTCCTACCTGGATCCCGCATACACCGTAGGTGTTGCCACCGGCAATACTGTGGATTACATTTCTGGCATTCAGAGAACCGGCGACTACAGCATGCGCGTTGTGGCTACTGAGCTGGACGCTACCATGATCTATCAGCTGGGAATGCCTGTTGCGCCTCTGCACTACTACGGCGATGAGAGCAAATACGATTACGAGAACCACAAGTTCGGCTTTGATAAGGGCGACCTGTCCATTGTGAAAGAAAAGACCACCCAGCCCATGGGCGCCGGTCCCTATGTCTTTAAGGACTACTCCAACGGCACTGTTTATATGGAAGCCAACTCCCTGTACTATAAGGGCGCTCCCAAGACCCAGTACCTGAACCTGATCCAGACCCAGGAAGCAGACATGATCACCGGTATCACTGCCGGAACCATTGATATTTCTGCGCCTTCCTATTCCACTGAGGTGGCAGATCAGATCACCGAGTATAACGGCGGCGACGATTCCATGGACGGCTCCGTCATCACCACCCGTCTGGTGGACTACCGCGGCTACGGCTATATCGGTATTGCCGCCAACAATGTAAAGGTGGGCGACGATCCCGCTTCTGAGGAATCCAAGAACCTCCGGAAGGCCATTGCCACTGTGCTGGCAGTTTACCGTGACGAGGGCATCAGCTCCTACTATGGTAACACCGCTGCTGTCATCAACTATCCCATTTCCAACACCTCCTGGGCTGCGCCTCAGGTTACCGATGACGGCTACACTGTAGCCTACTCCGTGGATGTGGATGGCAATCCCATTTACACCGACGGCATGGATCAGACCGCGAAATATGATGCAGCGCTGCAGGCTGCCCTGGGCTATTTTGAGGCTGCCGGCTACACCGTCACCGACGGCAAGCTGACTGCTGCTCCCGAGGGCGCCAAGCTGGAGTACCAGGTCAATATTGGTGCTGGCGGCGCTGGCGATCACCCCTCCTTCCTGCTGCTGAAGAACGCTGCTGATGCTTTCGCCAAGATTGGCTTTACTCTGAATGTGAACGACATGGCCAACGCTACGGATCTGTATGCTTCTTATCAGACTGGCGTGGCGGAGCTGTGGTGCGCTGCATGGCAGGCCGGTACTGATCCGGATATGTATCAGCTCTATCACTCCGAAGGCTCTACCAACTACTATGGCATCAACGACGAAGAACTGGACGGCCTCATTGAGGACGCTCGTATGTCCACCGACCAGACCTTCCGGAAGGGCCTTTACAAGGCTGCCATGGAGATCATCATGGATTGGGGCGTTGAGGTGCCCATCTATCAGCGTTCCGACGCCTATGTGATTTCCACTGAGCGGGTAGACGCTTCCACGCTGCCCAGCGATATGACGCCTTACCTTAGCTGGAAGAGCGAAGTGGAGAACATTGTTGTGAAGTAATTCACTTTCGTGCAAACAACCGGATCCTGCCCCCAAAAACGGGGGCAGGATGACGGCTGCCTATGAGGGAACCGTTCCGCTGCGGCAGAACGGCTCTCTGATATGCAGCCAAGCAGGCATATTCAAATACATTGTGGGCAGGATAGTATGAATCCTGCTGCAAATGGAGGGATCTCCGTGTGGAAATTCATCGTAAAACGAGTCTTACTTTCTGTTTTAATCCTGCTATGCGTGACCTTTATCATCTATGGCTTGATGCGTAGTTTGCCCGGTTCCTATGTGGAAAATATGGCTATGCAGCTGTCCTCAGCACCGGGAGCCAAGAGCTTTGATGAGTGGATGGCACAGCTCAATGAATCCTATGGGCTTGATAAAGGCGTTGTGACAGGATACCTGACATGGTTTAGCGACGCGGTTCGGGGCAATTTCGGCGATAGCTGGAAATATACCGTTCCGGTTGTAGAGAAGTTTCAGGATGTGATTTGGCTTTCCTTTATTATGGGTGGGATCGCCTTTGTGTTGGAACTGCTGATTGCGATTCCTCTGGGAGTTATTGCAGCCACAAAGCAATATTCCAAGGCGGATTACGTTATTACTGCAGGAGCGCTGGTGGGCATCTCCCTGCCTACGTTCTTCTTTGCCACGTTACTGAAGCTGCTGTTTTCCGTCAAATTGGGGTGGTTTGATCTCTATGGCCTAGTGGGACGGGACTATGCACAGCTATCTAGCTGGGGTCAGTTCTTGGACAAGGCGAACCATCTGGTGCTGCCCATCCTGACGCTGGTCATTGTGTCTGTGGGATCCTTGATGCGCTATACCCGAACCAATATGCTGGAGGTACTCAATTCCGATTACATCCGGACAGCGCGGGCGAAGGGACTCTCGGAGCATAAGGTCATTTACAAGCATGCGTTTCGGAATACACTGATTCCGCTTGTCACCATTGTGGGCGGCAGTCTGCCTGGCCTGTTTTCCGGCGCCTTGATCACCGAAACTCTGTTTTCCATTCCAGGAATTGGATATACGTCCTATGAAGCCATGGTGGCCGGCGACATTCCGTTTTCCATGTTCTACCTGACTTTCCTGGCGATCTTGACGCTGGCGGGCAATCTGATTTCCGACATACTGTACGCCGTGGTGGATCCTCGGGTACGAATCGCGTAAGAGAGGAGGGGAACGGATATGCATGACAATGAAAACAAACGGGACCAGATCCAGACAGATGCGGAGGAGAATCAGCAGTTTTCTTTAAATGATGATCGTCGTGTCAAAGTCCTGTCTCCTGGCGCTATGGTTGCAAAGCGGTTTTTCCGGAACCGTCTGGCAGTGCTGGGCCTGACTATGTTGGTGGCCATGTTCCTGTTTTCCTTTGTAGGCGGTATTATCAGCCCCTATGGTCAGGATGAGCAGTTCTACACCTATACCTATATGGACAAGGAATATGTGGGCGTGGTTCGCAATGATGATTTCCGCTACGCGGTGGCGGACGGGCAGGAGTTCGGCTCTGTGCTGCAGGCCCAGTTCCTGTTGGCCCAGACCAAACAAGAGGATTCCTTTACCTATAAAGATGTGACCTATACGGTGACCAACGAGGGAACGGATTTGTACACCATTTCCCAGGGGGATACCATTCTGGCGGTGGCCTATAAGGACATCGTCAATGCTGCGGATGAGGTGTCGGAGGACCTGCCCTTCTCACTAAAACTGGAAGCCCTCAGAACCTATGTAAACGGAGGCACAGCTTTTACTGCGGATGGGAAGGAATATACCCTGGATCAGGATGGAAATATTTTGGATGGCTCCACAGTGGTGGGTTACATTAGCCGTTTTGTGGTGCAGTCCAAGGAAAATGGTGTGGTCATCAGCCGTGATTTTAAAGAGAAGCTGGAAGAGGCCATCGACTCAGATGTGACCGAATTTGTCTATACGGACGCTAATGGGGAAGAGGCTACTTATACCATTACCTATCAGGCAGACACTAACAGCTGGTCTGTCCTCCAGAGCACGGAAACCTACGTCTATGATCGTTATGCGGCTCCCTCCAAGGCCCACTGGTTGGGTACGGATACCTCCGGTATGGATATGCTGACCCGGCTGATGTACGGCGGCAGAGTCTCTCTGATTATTGGCTTTATCGTGGTGTTCATTGCGGCGTTTTTGGGCGTTGTGTTGGGCGGTATCTCCGGATATTTTGGCGGTTGGGTGGATAACCTGATTATGCGTATTGTGGATGTATTTTACTGCATCCCGTCTCTGCCACTTATCATTATTCTGGGTGCGGCCATGGACGCCATGCAGGTGGATCCTCAGATCCGTATGCTCTATCTGATGCTGATTCTGGGTTTCCTCAGCTGGCCCTCTATTGCACGTTTGGTACGTGGACAGATTCTCTCCCTGCGGGAACAGGAATTTATGACTGCCGCCGAAGCCTGCGGCATTAGCGTGACCCGGAGAATCTTCAAGCATTTGATTCCAAATGTGATTCCACAGCTGATCGTAATTTGCACCATGAGTCTGGGTTCCACTATTATTACGGAAGCTACGCTGTCTTTCCTGGGACTGGGCGTCAAGTTCCCCTTTGCGTCCTGGGGTAATATTATCAACGATGTAAACAATGCTTTCGTCATGACAAATTACTGGTTTATCTGGATCCCCGCGGGTATCTGCCTGCTGATTACCGTTTTGGGCTTCAACTTTGTGGGCGACGGTCTTCGGGATGCCTTTGACCCCAAGATGAAGCGCTAAGGAGGAATGGACAGTGGCTAAGAAACATGCGGAGGGCTACCTCTCCGGAAAAGAATCGCGCCGTATTTCCAAAGAGAATCGCAGGATTACCAGCGCCTATGAGAAGCAGCGCAAGCGTAAAAACGTGCCTGAATCAGAGTATCTCACGCAGATGCACGATCCTAAAAACGCGGTGGAATTTGATAATCTGCATACCTACTTTTTTACGGACTCCGGTACTGTCAAGAGTGTAGACGGCGTCACCTTTGATGTGCCCATTGGCAAAACTGTGGGTGTAGTAGGAGAATCCGGCTGCGGAAAATCCGTCACCAGCCTTTCACTGATGCAGTTGATTCAGCGGCCCCAGGGCCAGATTGTGGAGGGAGAGATTCGCCTCAATTTGGGAGAAAAGGCTTACGACGTGGTGAAAACCCCCACGGAGGTCATGCAAACCCTGCGAGGCAATTTTGTGTCCATGATCTTTCAGGAGCCTATGACGTCTCTGAATCCGGTGTTCCGGATTGGCGATCAGGTGGACGAGGTCATTGCGCTCCACGATGGAGAGGGAAAAAGCAAGTCGGAGGTCAAAGCCCGCACGGTTGAGCTGCTGGAGATGGTTGGTATTGCCAACGCCGAGGGTGTATATAAAATGTATCCCCATGAACTCTCCGGCGGTATGCGGCAGCGTGTCATGATCGCTATGGCCTTGGCCTGCAATCCCAAGATTATTATTGCCGACGAACCTACCACTGCACTGGATGTGACCATTCAGGCCCAGATTTTGGATCTCCTGCGGAATTTGAAGGACAAAATCAATTCCTCCATTATGCTCATTACCCACGATTTGGGCGTGATTGCGGAAATGGCGGACTATGTGGTGGTCATGTACGCCGGCCGTGTGGTAGAGAAGGGAACTGTCCAGGAGATTTTTGCTAATCCGTCTCACCCCTATACCATTGGTCTGATGGCCTCAAAACCGGTGGTGGGCAAGCAGGTTGACAAACTCTATTCGATCCCTGGTAAGGTGCCCAATCCCATCAATATGCCAAACTACTGTTATTTCAAGGATCGTTGTGAAATGTGTGTGGAGCAGTGCTCCGGCGCGTATCCGAAAGAGATCAGCCTGAGTCCTACCCACAAGGTCAGCTGCTATCGGTATTATGACGGAAAGGACGGTGAGTGATATGCCCTTTTGGAAAGCTGGAAAGACAGACGACCAGGTGATGGAGGAGAGCAAAATGTCCTCCGAAGCCCATGCGGAAGGCTATCCCCAAAAGACCGCGCATACGGACCGTCTTATTAAAAATGATTTTGTTCCGGTGGAATATGATCCTCAGTATATTCTGATGGTCAACCATCTGAAAAAGTATTTTCCCATCAAGGGTGGTATGGTCTCCCATGTGACCGGATACGTCAAGGCTGTGGACGGTGTCACCTTTAATTTGAAGCGGGGTACCACCATGGGCCTGGTGGGAGAATCCGGCTGTGGAAAATCTACCACGGGACGGACGATTCTGCGGCTCTATGACCAGAAAACAGGGGGCCAGGTGCTCTTTAATGGCCAGGAGGTCTACGACCTCAGCCCCAAGGAGCTTCGTGCCCTTCGCACAAAAATGCAGATCATTTTCCAGGATCCTTTCTCCAGTCTGTCGCCTCGTCTGCCTGTAGGCGAGATTATCGGGGAAGCTGTGCGGGAGCATAAGCTGGTTTCCAAGGCGGAGTTCAATGATTATATTGATGAGGTCATGGACAACTGTGGCCTTCAACCCTTCCATAAGGATCGCTATCCCCATGAGTTCTCCGGTGGCCAGCGGCAGAGAATCTGTATTGCTCGGGCATTGGCGTTGAATCCTGAGTTCGTGGTATGTGACGAACCGGTTTCCGCGCTGGATGTTTCCATTCAGGCGCAGATCATCAATTTGCTGAAGGAACTGCAGGAAAAATATAACCTGACCTATCTGTTTATTTCTCATGACCTGTCGGTGGTGGAACATATCTCCGACACTGTAGGCGTCATGTATCTGGGAAATCTGGTGGAATACGGTGCCACCGAGGACATCTTTAAAAATCCTCTGCATCCCTACACCAAAGCACTGTTTTCGGCAATTCCCATTCCGGATCCCAATGCGTCCCGGAACCGCATTGTGCTGGAAGGTGCGATTCCGTCTCCGGCCAATCCGCCGGAGGGATGTAAATTCCATACCCGCTGTGCGCAGTGCATGGAAAAATGTAAACATGAAG
The DNA here is from genome assembly GCA_965147785.1 of uncultured Oscillospiraceae bacterium. GTDB lineage: Bacteria > Bacillota > Clostridia > Oscillospirales > Oscillospiraceae > HGM13006. Next base: position 255 of record CBCTLT010000047.1, on the reverse strand, counting down.
TGCCAGTTCAGAAAGAGGTGGAGCCGGGCCATTATGTGGTCTGTCACCTGTACGATGAACTATGAGAAAAGGGCAGAAGTGGCAGGAAGAGGATGACGGCCGGACTATTGCGGATATGAGCGGAATTTCCGGTCCCTCTATCTTGGGGACGAGACGGCCTGAGGGCAAGATGCAGCGATGCGAAGAACAGCAGGAGTCCCATTGGGAAGTACCGCCGCTGCGGGGACGTGCACGATGGATGTTTGTCCTAGGAGC
>CBCTLT010000046.1:0-7905 GCA_965147785.1 uncultured Oscillospiraceae bacterium | reverse complement strand
GAGCACTTCTCTTATAGGACTTTCCTATGTATCGCTAGGATGGTCCAGTGTAAACCGTCTCCTAGCCGTTCTAATTCCTAGTTCTGTTAGAATCAGCCTGCCAAATATGCGTCATAGACCTCCTGATACAGTTCGGTCATCCGAGTCAGGCCCATTCCGTTGGCGTCTTCGATCAAAGCCCGATACCCGGCCTCATCCAAGTCTCCGGTTACAACCCGGACAGCTCCCTCGGAGAAGAGCGTCAGCACATCACTGGCCAGCTCATTGAACTCCGTGTTAGCCTCGGAGGACAGGGCTACCGCCGTGGGCAGCTTCATGGACTTGTCGCCGTAAGCCTCAGTCCAGTACTTAATGCCGTCAATGGATTCCTTGGCGCCAATTAGTTCATAGTATTCCATATCGGTGCAGGTGGGCATCCACTGTGCGCCCCCAGACCAAAGCAGCGCATTGTTGAGGGACCAGTTGGGATTGTTGGTAATGCCCTCGGTAAGCTCCACCTTGCCGTCACTGGTCAGGGTGTAGCCTTCGCCTTCCATGCCATACAAGCCGTTGCGGCGGCCTTCCTCGGTGTAGCAGTAGTTGATCATCTGCATGGCCAGCTCCGGTTCCTGGCAGGCGGAGGTCAGGAACAGCATACCGTTCATAGACGCGGTGGAGCGTTCGGAAACATGGCACTCATAGTCCGTCAGCGCAAAGGCGGAAACCAGATAATCCGGATCGTCAGCATTGCTGCGGTTTGCAGGATCCAGCTCCCGGAAGCCATCGGACCATACACCGCACTTGCCCGAGTAGTAGGAAGATTCCCAGTTGCCGAATTCTCTTCCGGTGCTCATAAAGTCGTCGGTGATCAGCCCCTCGTTGTAGAGGTGATTCAGATAGAGCAGGTATTCAATGAAGTTTTCAGAGGCAAAGCTGGCCACAACCTCCTTGCCGTTGGGCTCTGTCAGCTGGAAGTCTACGCTGCGCATTCCCGCATAGACCACGTTGAAGGATGCGCTCAGCCCGGTTTCCAGACCGAAGTTCATCAGAATGGGCATGGTAGCGCCCATTTCAGACTGGAATTGGTGCAATACGACCTCCAGATCCTCCCGATTGGTGGGCGTCTCCAGGCCAAGCTTATCCAGCCAGTCCTGCCGGATCAGAATGCCTTTTTCCACCACGTCTGCCGCCTGGCTCACAAAGACCGTAATGGTGCCGTCAGGATTGGTTGCACTGGCAGCCAACTCTTCATCTGCATCCAGGAGGGCCTTATAATCGGGGGCGAACTCTGCCAGCATGGGACCAAAGTCAAACAGAATACCATCCTGAATGGCGCCGGTCAGGTTGTTGCCATAGCTGCCCAAACCGGTATAGAAATCCGTCATGTCTCCAGAGGCCAGCATGATATTGGTTTTTTCCTCTGCAGTAGCTTCACTGAGCATATTGAAGTCAATGCTGCAGCCAGTGGCTTCCGCCAGGCCCCGGTATGCCGAGGTCACGGAAAAATCGTCCTCTCCAAGAACCTGCAGCACATTATTCCGCAAGGTTGCGGTCATAGTAAAGGTATATGCCTGGTCCAGGGGATACTCAATGGTCACTGCGGGTTCTGGAGCTGGCTCTTCCACGGATACAGGTTCTTCCACAGACGTGGGTTCCGACGCAGAGGGCTCAGCTTGGTCAGGGCTAGGGGCTTCCGGCGTAGGTTCCGACACAGAGGCTTGGGTTGGTTCCGGCGCAGAAGCTGTGCTCTCCGCCGACGCTGCTGGTTCGCCACAGGCACACAGTGCCAATAGCATGGACAGCAGCAACATGAATGCAAGGGTCTTTTTCATTGTCTTTCCTCCTTCTGTTGGGGTGTATATTTAGCATCTGCATCCGGTTTTCCCAGCTGCTGCTGGGGAATCCAGTTGCAGGAACGCCCACGTACAGACAGGGGTCTTCTCTCATCTCCCTAAGGCCAATATATCATGTCGTGTTCCCGTTTACAAGGACACTCAGATGCCAATCATTGCGGCCAAAACTATCAATAATGGTAAATTGTTGGCTGCTTGGCCACGAGCCAAAATCTTGCAGACAGAAATTGCACATAGCGGTTGACGCCTGATTCCAACGGGGTATTCTTCGGAATAAAAACATCCAGCATCGTTTTGTGGCTGCCAGAACACACAGCAAAGAACGCCTCTCGTTTGCCGCTGCCATGGCAAACGAGAGGCTGTTTGTCAGATTGTAGAAAGATACTTGCCCAGTTCCCGGCCCAGGGTCCATGCAATGCCGATACTCACACCGGAGACCGGCGTGGAATACTGAACTCCAAAACGTCTGCCGCAGCAGTTGCCAGTGGCAAAAAGTCCTGGAATTGGGTCCAAATTTTGATCAAAGACCTGCTGGTGGTCATTCGTCCACAGGCCATCCACTGTGACCATAGGCCCCATGGCACCGCCTCTGGTGCAATCCGTCACCATGGCATAGTAGGGCGGGGTATCCAGCGCCACAAGAAGCGAAGGATCTTTCCCGAAGTCCTCATCTCGGCCGGTATAGCAGAACTGATTGTACCGCGCCACAGAATCCAGCATATTCTGCTTGTGCTGTCCGGTAAAGCCCAGCATATCGGCCAATTCCTCCAAGGTATCCGCAGCAAATAATCTGGGAGATTCCACACCTTTGGGTGCTCTGGGATCCTGGATGGCATATCCCGCTTTTCCAGCTTTTTTTGCACCTGCAATATATTCCATAGCGGTAACCATTCTGGGATCCCGAGGCTCGTTGACCCAAAGCGCGCCATGGACCGGCGGCTGACGCTGCAGCAGTTCGTCGATTTTATCGTCGAACAGGTTTACGATCCTGGAGGTTTTGATCCGGGCCGCTTCAATGCCGGAAAACTCACTGTCACCAAAGCCTTCGTTGCAAAACCGCCTGTTATCTCCATCCAACCAGAGGGTTGCGGTGGCTTGAAACAGCGGCGAATTGGGGGAGACAGTGTTGCCGCCCATACAGGCGATGGGTCCTGGCACCATCCGTCCGCCGGCCCATATTCCCATTCGGATACCACTTCCATCTCGGCTCAGGCCGGTGATCTTCTGCTCCTGGGACGCTGCCAACGTTACAAGTTCGTCGCACAGCTCCCGCATCATTTCATCGTTGCGGGCGAAATCTCCTGCGGCCAGAACCACCGCCTTGGTGGCCTTGAATCGCAGGTATCCCTTGTGCCGCTGCCTGGCAATAACCGCGGTGACGTGATTCCCCGTTTTCTCCAGCTGTTCTGCCACTGTGGAAAAATGGAACATAGCACCATGCTTCTTTGCCAATTCTATATTAGCCGTCACTGCTTCCGTAATTCCCTTGTCATGCCACAGTTCCTCCGGGAAGGTGGCGGTGCCGACCCAGGTTTTGATTCCACCAATGTTGCCGGAATATTTTTGGGGAGCAGGCCAATACCGCACATAAACATTATCTCTCTGTTCCTCTGTAAGGGCTTCCAGGAACCAGTCAAAGCAGCTTCCGCAGTTTTTTACAAATTGCATCACAAGCCGGGGGTTGCTGCGATTCCCGCTCCGCAGCTGCCAGTTGTTAAAAAACTCGATCTCATCCACCGGTGGAACGCCTTTTGAACGGAGAAACTTGGAATTGATATGTCCAAAATCGATGCCATAGGCCCAGTAATTCTTTTCCACCATGGTTTCGATCACCCGGACCGAAAGGCCCAGTTCCGCACAGGTACGGGCAACCGCTACACCGGCGTGTCCGGCACCAACAATCACGACCTCAGCTTCCAGGGTTTCCAATATTTTGTCTTCGGAAATGGGCTCGGGTGGAATCCGCCAGCTTCCTTTCTCCATATTCAGTCGCTCCTTTACAACAGTTTTGTTTGGATACCGCGTGCTGCGCAAAACAGCAAGGGGTTTTATGCTGTAGCTATATTATAAAAACCGCACACTGATAGGAAAAGCGACAGTTTTTGATCGGTTGTCCCTGAAATAAAAAATACCGCAGCCTTCTGGGAACATGGCCCGGAAAGCTGCGGCGCTTCTATTCCATTCTTTTTCGGTACTCCGAAGCGCTACGCCCCTCCAGCTTTTTGAAGCACCGGTTAAAGGTACGGCGATTGGTATAGCCCACAGCCTGCCATATGGCATCAATGTTGTTCGCCGGGTCCTTCAGCAGTTCTTTTGCATGGGACAATCGCTGAGAGTGTATAAATTCCAAAACACCAACGCCAAAAATCTCTTTAAACGTTCTCGACAGATAGGACTGGTTCATCTGAAACGCATCACAAATCTGCGCCAAGCACAAATTGCAGTCGGCATAATTCTCCTCAATATAGTGATACACGGCGTCAATTTTTAGTTTTTTGGTTTGTTCCGTGGTTACACTCCGCTCTGAGATGTCCTGAAACAAATCCTCAATGAGCTGGAAGATGCTGTTCTCATTGTCCAAAAGTCGGAGATAGAGATAGCGAATATCGGTGGGAGAAATCCCTATGATATTCAGCAAGCTTTCCACATGATTCAAAAACCGGAGTTTTGCCAATTCAAACGTGTCGCCATCTGCGCAAAGATCTCTGGAGGTCAATTCCTTCAGCGTGATTTTCGCCATGTCCAGATCCCGACTCAAAAGGAATTGATAGTACTGCTTTTCCAGCTTGGCGTTGGGCTGCCGTGGACTTTGAATTTCCTCCTGAGAGACAACCGGCAGAATCCGGGTCTGCGCCAAGTTGTCCAGCGCATATTTCCGCTTTAGCGTCTGATAGGCGGAGATCCGTGCCTGAGGCAGCTTTTCATACCCTCTGACGATGTCGCTGTGGGCATAAATCAGGTTAATGCTGTAATTTCGCGCCACGATTTCCGTCGCCGTCTGCAAGACCCGATCCATGGTAGGAACGATCTTTTCCGCTGGAGGATCATCGTCAATGAAATTGATGAGAATATTTGCGAAAGATGCATCCGATTCGCAGCAGGTAGCAAGGCAATAGGGCCCCAACACTGTCTCGAACACATTGTAAATGGCTGTTTTCATCAGTTCCACTTCCCGCTGGGAAAAGCGCGCGGTTCCGGTGGGTGAAAAAAGCTGAGACCGATCGATCAGGTCAATGGTCGCCACCATAAAGAAATCCGTCTCGAAATTCCCGCCCAGCGTAGCCGTGTAATCCGGCGGAGGTGCTTTGCCATAGAGCGTAACCTCTGTATTGGCACGCTGGAGCATTTTGCGAGCCAAGCGCAGATCCTCTTCCTGCTGCGCCAGCTGTTCCAGCAGCAAATCGATCTGCTGCTTGATCTGTGCCACCGGACTTTCAGAATGCTCCTGTTCGTCGGATAAAATGGAAAATGGCATATCCATGAACCGTGCTCCTTCCTTCCCAGATACCAATACTATATCATACCGGGACGATTTTTTTCATCCCTTTTCTCAGAAAAAAATCGCACCTTTCTTTTGAAATCAGAGTTCCATATAATAAAAACAGCAAATATCCAGAAAGGAGTCCACGTCATGGAAACAAAGTACCCAAATTTGCTCAGTCCCTACTCCGTGGGACACGTTATGTTTAAGAATCGTATGTTAACAGGCCCCCTAGGCTTTTGCGTACCCAACGACGGTGGATGCATCCACGAACACAATCTGGAGTTTTATGAGATTCAGGCCATGGGCGGTGCCGCCCGGGTCACCACCAACGACTATCAGGTGTCCGGCGGAATTGGCCCTGGGGGCAGTTTGGATTTTCGTGATCCGGTGGACATCGAGATGGAAAAGTCCCTTCAGGAATTTGTTCGCACCATGCACCGGCACAATACCCTGGCATTTTTGGAATTTACCCATGGAGGCTTTCCCGTAAAGGACCAGCTGGACCCGGACGAAGAAACCCACACCCCCAATGTTCGGCCTCTGAAAAAGGGAGGAAATCCTCCAGGCCCACCCATGATGCAGGATTCACGCACTTTGGCAGATTTGACCCGTGAGGAGATCCACGAGATCATTGACGATTTTGCCGCCTGTTGTGAAACTGCGGCTAAATATGGAGTGGACGGGGTTCTGCTCCACGGAGGCCACAACAAGCTCATCGACCAATTCCGCTCCACCCGACATAACAAACGGACCGACGAATACGGTGGCCCATTGGAAAACCGTGCCCGCTTCTGCATTGAACTGCTGGAAGCCATCCGCAGCCGCTGCGGCGACAAACTGCTGCTGGAGCTGCGGCTCAGCGGAGACGAGGGCTATCCCGGCGGTATCACCATCGACGAAACCATTGCGTTTCTCCTATACCTGCAGGATTATGAGGCATCCACGGGAAAGAACCTCTACGATCTGTTCCATCTCTCCGGCGGCGATCATACCACCGCGGCAGGAAATATGGCCACCAGTTCTCCCGCTTTTTATCCTGCCGCCTACAACCGGCCCTTCGCCAAAAAGATCAAGGCCGCCGGGTTTAAAAAGCCGCTGGTCCTGATCAATTCTATCAACACGCCGGAGCTGGCCGAGGATATCATCGCCTCCGGGGATGCGGATTTTGTCTGTATGGCCCGTCAGCTTGTGGTGGCAGACCCCTTCTTCCCCAGGAAGGTTAAGGAGGGACGAATCGACGAAATCAACACCTGTATCCGCTGTCACAACTGTTTCGTTCGGGAGGAGTGCGCTGTCAATCCCATCACCCAGAATCGGGCTTATCTGCTGACCCGGGAGATCCCCCCGGCCCAGGAGAAAAAGAAAGTGGCCGTGGTGGGCGGCGGTATCGCAGGCCTCAAAGCGGCAGAAACCGCAGCGGCCCGGGGGCATGACGTAACGCTTTTTGAAAAAACAGGCGCTCTGGGCGGACTGCTCCGTTTTTCCGATACAGACAACTATAAGCACGACATTCGGACCTTCAAAAACAATATGATCTCCCGGGTGACTCGGCAGAAAAACGTCACCATCCGACTCCATACGGAAGCCACCCCGCAAATGCTGGAAGAACAGGGCTTTGACGCTGTGATCGTAGCCATCGGCGGCGCAGCTGTCTTGCCTGATATTCCCGGGGTAGCTGGCGATCATGTCCTTTTGTCCATGGATGTCTATGACCATCCCGAACGGGTGGGAGATAGCGTCATCATGCTGGGAGGCGGCATTCAATCCTGCGAGATTGCGTTACATCTGGCCAAGGCCGGAAAAAAGGTCACCATTGTTGGCCGAAGAGATAAGTTGGCCCCCCACGAAGTCATCAACAATGATGTGTTTCATCCGATCCCAGCCATGAAGAAAATGTTCCGCAGATTTGACCGCCCTGTGGAAATTGTCACCGGCTGCAACTGCGTGGAAATCACAAAGGATGGCATTCGGGGCATCATGGTAAAATCCGGAGAGGAGGTTTGCATCCAAGCCGACACTGTCGTAATTGCGGCGGGTAGCCGCAACCGTCTGGCCGAGGCCATGCAGTTCAACAACTGCGCCAAGTTCGTGGGCATTGCCGGAGATTGCAGAGAGCCGAAAAAAATCAAGCAGGCTGTAGCCGCCGGATACTACCAGGCTATGGATATTTAACGGACCGTACGACTAAGGCACAAAACAGCATTTTTTTGAGAAGGAGGATCTCATATGAAAACGAAGTTGACCGCTCTATTGTTGGCAACGGCCATGCTGCTTGCTTTCACAGCCTGTGGAGATACCAGCAGCAGCGAAGCTTCCGCTTCCTCTCCCACCACAGAGAGCTCCGCCCCAGAGACGTCCCAGCCTTCCCAGCCGGCATCCCTCGCAGAACCTGACGCTTCTCAAGTGGAAACCTCGTCCGTGGATGCCCCAGAAACGCTTACAACCAATGATACGATCATCGAATACCCTCTGGCAGACGGAGATACCCTCAGCATTTGGTGTGCCAAACCCGGCGGACCTCCTATCGTTCGGGACAGCTGGTCTGAGCTGGAAATCTTTCAGCAGGCAGAGGAATATTTGGGTGTCCAG
>CBCTLT010000045.1:0-7937 GCA_965147785.1 uncultured Oscillospiraceae bacterium | reverse complement strand
GGAGGCGGTTCCCTTGGAAATCAGGCAGCTTCGATATTTCATTGCCGTGGCGGATACTATGAGTTTTAGCCGAGCAGCGGAGAGCGTATACCTTTCTCAGTCAGCTCTTTCCCGGCAAATCATGGACCTGGAGCGAGAGGTGGGACTGCCGCTGCTTCGCAGAAGTACCCGTCAGGTAGAACTGACGGATGCAGGACGAGCGCTTCAGAAAAGTGCCAAGGAGCTGATCTCCCGCTGGGAGAAAATGCTGCCGGAGGTTCGGAACCAGGTGGCAGAGGAGCAGCAGGCTCTGTCGCTGACCATCGGTGTGGATGCCAGGGCTTTGGCGGATCCTATGCGGCGGAAGAAGTTCCTGTCCGCTCTCTATGAAATGCGCCGGAGTTATCCCGGCTTTCGGGTACTTTTGCGGAATCGGGATTATCAGGAATTGATGAAGGGACTCTCCGAACAAAGCTTGGACTGTGTGCTGGTGTGTGACCGGGAGCTGGAAAAGAAAGCAGATATTATGCAGGAAACCTATACCCAGGAGGACATGGTACTGGTATTCCGGAGTGCCAATGCTCATACGGATGGAGAGCATGCCGATATTATCATGAACCGGGGTTTGATTTTGGTGGATAAGGAGCCCCAAGGACTGTATCATATTATCCACATTCTTAGCGATCTGCGTTTGGAACCCCAGATTCGTTTTTGTGAGAGCCTGGAGGATATGACCATGACCATAGAAACAGGAGAGAGCGCGGCCGTTCTGCCGGAGTCCGTGGTGGCGAAGCTCAACAATCCGGAACTTCAGATTCTGCACCTTCCCAGCGAGCATACCAAGCTGTCCCTTTCCTTGTTATGGGGAAAAAACCAGGCCAATCCATTGATTCCGATATTGCGGGATCAGTTAAAGCAGCTCATATAAAAAGAGAATCTCCCCGATTGGGGAGGTCTTCTTTTTGAGGTATATTCCGGGTGGCAAAAGCCATAAAGAATCAGATAAAGCTCAGCATCTTTGCTTGGCGTCTCAGTTCGGACCGGTCGTCAGGATGGGCGATGGCAATGAGTTCTGTGGCCCGTTCAGAAATGGTTTTGCCCTTAAGTTTGGCGATGCCGTACTCGGTGACAATATAGTCCACGTAATTCCGGGGCGTGGTGACCACGGCACCAGGGGTCAGGGTGCATTTGATCTTGCTCTGGCCCTTTGCGGTGCGGGCCGGGAAGGCCAAAATTCCCTTGCCACCATTGGAACGGTAGGTGCCGTAGGCAAAACAGAACCCGCCGCCGGAGCCGGAGATCTGCTTGGGGCCGATGGATTCGGCACAGACCTGACCGGTCAGGTCGATCTCCACCAGGGTGTTGATGGAAACCATGTTGTCCTGCCGGGCAATGTTGAAGGGGTCCACCACCTCGTAGCCCGAGCGGAGGATGCAGTCCTCCCGGCTCTGGAGGAACGGATACAGTTCCGGTACACCCTCGGCAAAGGCGCAGACATGGAGACCCTTGTCGTAGGTCTTTCTGGCGCCGGTGATGACACCGGCCTGAATCAGTTCCATCATGGAGGTGGTGAACATCTCCGAGTGGATGCCAAGATCATGCTTGTCTTTCAGGAATGTGCCGACGGCGTTGGGAATACCGCCGATGCCCAACTGGATGGTGTCGCCGTCGCTGACCAGGGAGGCTACCGCCTCGCCGATCTTCCGCTCCAACGGCGAGGATTCAATGCTGGGCACCGTATACTCCGGACGGTCTACCTCCACCACCATGGCAACATCCCGGATATTGATCTTCTGCGCGCCGTGCATTTTGTGAAGATTGGGATTGACTTCCACGATGATGGTCTTGTGCCCTTCGATGGCGTCCAGCATACCAAGGCCGTCCGCCGCGTGGTTCATGGGGACGCAGAAGTCACCATTTTCATCCATGGGTGTGGAGGCGGTAACGGCAATGTTGGCCGGGTGTCCGGTGATCGCGGTGGTGTAGTAGCTCTGAAGATCTGTGGTTACATAATCCACCAGACCCATGGGCAGGGAGTTTTTATAGAAGGTGGGGCCGAAGAAGTAGTTGTACATTTCAATGTGGCCCTTCATACTGGGGTCCACCATAAATGGGTACAGGCCGCTGCGGCCCTTCCAAACCTTGACGTTTTCCACCCGGGGAGCAATCTCATGGATATGGGACAAAAATTCTCCCGGTTCGGAATAGTTGTTGGTGGTAAAGATCACATCACCGGATTTTATGGAATCCAAAACATCCTGCATGGTACATTTTTTCTCTTGATACAGTTTTTCAAAATCTGTCATAGGGATCACTCCTTTTGTGTTGCTTTCGATTTGAAGTATACAGAATATCAGCCGAAAAGAGAAATAACAGATTTACATACCTTTTTTTCTATTTATTCGTTTCCGGCATAAGTAAAAATGAGCGGCCGGATCAAAGATGGCTTATGAGGCTGCAAAGGCCGGAAAGTGGCTCTTGACGAATTGCAACAAGATGTGCGGACACATATAAAGTGATTTATGCAAATTGCATGAAGAATCCGTATGGACTGATACGAAATACGAATTGGACAAATAAAGACGGGTGCGGTATGCTCAAATCAGATAATTATATAAGCAAGGAGGAAATCCGATGAATACGCAATACCCGCATCTGTTTTCGCCGATTACGATCGGTGGTGTGACTTATAAGAACCGAATATTTCAGGCTCCAGCCACGCCTATCGTCCTCCAGCAGGACGAGAACTATCCCACCGAAGCCTATACGGAATATTACTGCGAAAAGGCGCGGGGCGGTACGGCAAACGTCTGTGTGGCAGGCCATATTATGAATCCCAACGGCCCAACTGTTCCCGGCTTTCACAATATCAGCCTGCGGGATCCCAGGTACACCAAGTACTGGGCGCAGTTTGTGGATAAGATCCATTTCTATGGGGCCAAATGCTCCATTGAATTCCTGTCCTTTATGTACTCCGGCTGGATCGGCGGAAAAAAGGGGCAGGGGGAGCATTTCTTCTATTCCATTAATGGGGAGAAGGGGCCGGATGGTTCAGAACGTCCCATGTTGACCCGGGAGGCCATGGAGGCCATTGCCGAGGACTATGCAAATTGTGCAGAGATTGCCATGCAGGTTGGCTTTGACGGAATTTTGATTCATGGCGGCCATGGGCTGGTGATCCACCGGTTCTTAAGCCCCCTGTGGAACAAGCGAACCGACGAGTTTGGCGGCAGCTTTGAAAACCGTGCCCGGTTCCCGCTGATGATTCTGGATAAGATTCGGGAGCGTGTAGGCAGAAAAATGGTCATTGAGTACCGTATCTCCGGTTCCGAGCTGGCGGATATCTGCGAGTTTCCGGGTGCGGAGGAGCAGTTTGGTCCTGAGGATGTGGCAAGATTTCTGAATTTGGCGGGGAACCGCATCGACATTGCCCACATCTCCGCCGGAAATATGTCCATCCCGCATTCCGAGGCCATCATGCACCCGACGATCTTTGCCAAGCCTGCGAACAATGCCTATCTTGCCAAGAAGGTCAAGGAGATCGGTGTGCCTCAGCCGGTGTTGACCCTGGGCGCTTTCCTGGACCCGGCGCTGATGGAGGAGACACTTGCCAAGGGCGAGGCGGACATCATTTCCATGGCCCGGGGGACCATTGCAGACCCGGAGCTTCCCAACAAGGCCAGAACTGGACGTACCGATGAAATTGTGCCCTGTATCAAATGCTTCAACTGTCTGGACCATTCCCGGCAGCTTCTGTACCGCTGCGGTGTAAATCCCACTGTGGGTCGGGAGAAATTCCTTCGAGAGCATAAACCCGATGCAGTGGCATCCAAGCGTGTGGCCATCATAGGCGGCGGTCCGGCGGGTATGGCTGCGGCCATCTACGCCGCACAGATGGGGCATATCCCCACCATCTTTGAAAAGAAAGATCACTTGGGCGGCAAGCTGGTATGTGCCAGCACGGCGGCGTTCAAATATGACTTGAAACGCTTTCTGGAGTATCAGGAGCATATGGTAAACAAGCTTCTTGTGGAAGTTCGCCTTGGAGTTGAGGCCACCCCGGAGATGATTCGGAAAGAGGGTTTTGACGCAGTCTTTGCGGCGGTGGGTTCGCAGGCGTTTTTGCCGCCTATCCCCGGTATTGACGGTAAAAATGTAATGATTGCTGAGGAATGCTATGACAAGATGGATGATTTGGGTGAGCGCATTGTCATCATCGGCGGTGGGGAAATCGGCTGTGAGACAGCGTTGGCGCTGAAGGAAGCAGGGAAATTCGTCACTATCATCGAAATGCTGCCGGAGCTGGCGCCGGAGACCTTCCATCTGACCCGGGACATCATGCTCTGGCGGGTGTCCAAGGAGGTCAACGCCTACACTGGCGCGTCCTGCAAAGAGATCACGGAGAACAGTGTCCGCTTCATTGATAAGGACGGAACCGAGCAGAGCATTCCTGCTGACCATGTAATCATCTCTGCGGGAATGCGGCCCCAAAGCGCGTTGGCGGAGCAATTCCGGGACGCGGCGCCGGAGTTCCGGGCCATTGGAGACTGTACTGTGGCCAAGAACGTCCGCATTGCTACCCAGACCGCTTATGATGCGGTAATGAATCTGTGATGGGATTTATGCCTTTTATGAATGAATCTTTCAACAACTAGAAATAAAACGCATTGGACAAAAAAAACGCAAATGGAATATTGTAAATTTGTAGAATACCAACAAGGAGGAAGATGCTATGCCTTATGTGATCGACCAAAAAAACTGTTCCGGTTGCCACCGCTGCCGGATGGAATGTCCCGCAGATGCAATCCGTTTCCGAAACGACAAGTATTGGATCGACCCGGAGAAATGTGTAAGCTGCGGCACCTGTGAAAGTGTTTGCCACAACGGAGCGATCTCGAACCCGGACAGCCGAAAGCCTCAGGCAGCGCCCCATGAGACCATCCATATGGATTGTGACGTCTGCGTTATCGGTGCCGGAGGCGCGGGCATGGTGGCGGCAGCCAAGGCTCAGGACCTGGGGGCCAAAGTCATTGTGCTGGAGACGAACCATGAGATCGGCGGCTCTGCCTACTACGCAACAGGCTTTGGAGTCCATTACTCCAAGCTCCATCAGGAAGCAGGAAAGCCCGACAATCGGGGAAAGAGCTATCAGCAGTTTCTTAAAAAGGTAGAGGGGTATGATGTAGACGCAGAGCTTCTAAAACGTCTGTTTGCGGCCAATGCCGACTGGATCGACTGGATGATCGACGAACATAACTTCCGAGAGCTCTACGAATACAATCCCAAGGGTTTTGGCCCCATGACGCTGCGAAAAAAGGTGACGCCGCCCTGGAATGATCGCCGCATTGACGCTATGATTGGTCCCGGCGGAGGCGGGTGGCTGATTCCCACAACGCTGCTGAAGGATTTTACGGAAAAGGGCGGTACGGTCCTGTGCAATACTCCTGCCAAAGAGCTTGTAACAGATGCAAACGGTGCTGTAATGGGCGTTGTGGCTGAAGATGCAGGCGGCCGGATCGAGATTGCCTGTAAGGCTGCGGTGGTGGCCTCCGGCGCCTTTACCCGGAATAAGGAGATCATGGATAAGATGCAGCCCTTGTTTTATGATGACGAAGGGAAGCAGCCGGTACATATCTTCACTTGCTCCACATGCACCGGCGACGGAATTACCATGTGCGAAAAGATTGGGGCGGATGTGGATTATGTCAACCGTCGCGTCAATATGTTCGGTCCCATGCGGCATCCCTATCCCGGTGTATCCCTGAACATTGGAAACGGCCCCATGTTCCGCACCACGGGAGAGCGCTATCACATGACCTTTGGTATGACTGAGGTCAGTGATCTGGCCTATGATCCCAAGCGGTACATCTGGAAAATCGTAGACGATGCCAACGCCCAGGCCAGTATTGAGGCAAAAATCAAGCAGGGTCGGGACGACAACGGCGTGGACATCAGCTGGTTCCTGAAGGACTGGAGAAAAGTGCTTCAGGAGGAGGTGGAAGCCGGAGCAGTGGTCATTGCGGACACACTGACAGAATTGGGCGCCAAGCTGGATTATGACCCGGTGAAGTTTGCTGCGGATATTGATGAATACAACCAGTCCCTGCTGGAGCCCAAGAAACCCATGATGCCGCCGATGGACCTGGGCGGTGACGGCGAGGGAGAGGGGATGCCTATGACGATGATGGGACCACCGGCTCAGCCCATTGCCAAGGGGCCGTTCTATGCGATCAAAATGACCATGTTCCATGAAAACTCTATGGGCGGTATGGTCATTGATAAAAATGCCAACGTATTAAAGGGCGGAAAGCCCATTCCCGGACTGTATGCCGCTGGAGATACGACCCGGGGCGTGATGGTGCCGGGTGACATTGGTGTGCAGTACATCGAGGGCGTATTTACGGCGCTGACCTATGCCTTCAACAGCGGCTATATCTCCGGTGAAGAGGCGGCTCGGTACGCATTAAGCTAAGGAGGCCGCACAGACCGGGAGGAGGGAGCCTATGAATACCACGCAACTGCGGTATTTTCTTGAACTTGCCCAGACGCTGAATTATTCTGTGACGGCACAGCAGCTCTATGTGACGCAGCCCACACTGTCCCGCAGTATCATGGCGCTGGAGGAGGAAATCGGCGCAAAGCTGTTTTATCGGGAAAACGGGAATGTATCCCTGACCCCTGCGGGGCAGCTGCTCCGCCAGGAAATTCTGCCGTTGTCCATGCGGTATGAGGGAATGCTTCAACGTGTGCGGAATGTGGGAAACGGTCTGGCGGGGGAGTTACATATTGCCTTGTCTGAGGAGCAGCAGATGCCAAGTTCTTTGCTGGCTGCGATCAAGTCCTTTTCTGCGGCATATCCCAATGTGGAGTTTCGTTTTAGCCGAATGAATACCAACCTTATTCGGGTGGCCTTTCAGGAGGAGACCCTTGACCTGGCCGTGGGATTGGAGTTTGTTCCTCGGAAAAACAATACAGACATGACAAAGTTCTTGTTGCTGGAACAGGAACGGCCATGTCTGGTGCGAGCCTTCACCGGAGAACAGGGAGCAACCATGACCATCACACCGAGGGAATGTCAAGCAATACTTGGAAAGAAAAAATTGGTGTTCCCGTCTCCTCAATTTTTGGGAGATCAGACAGCGGACCCCGTTGAGCCGTTGCGAGAGATGCTCCATCTGCCGGAGCTTACGCCCGATGTAAACTATGTACAGGATGCGAACGCAGTATCGCTGTATGTAGCGGCGGGGCTGGGGGTAACCATTGTCAATCGAAGCCACAGTATTACTCGGGAAAACGGAGTGGGAGTACAGGAAATTTTGGGAGCAGAGCCATACCGGAAGGTCCTGGAATATCGTGCAGACTGCCGAAATCCAATATTGGCCCGTTTTTTGGACCGCCTTCGGGCCAATCATGGATCCATGTAAAAGCGTAGCACTCTAGGATTCGGTGATTATAGGAATGTCCTGTAATAATATATTTTTTAAGGAGGAACGACCATGAAAAGAATTGTTTGTTTGCTGCTCTCTCTGCTGTTGCTTGTGAGCGTATTTGCAGGTTGCGGCGCTCCGACGGAATCTGCTTCGGTGAGTGCGGAACCGGAGAAAACGGCCGCCCCCTCACCCGTGGAGGAGACTCCGACACCTGTGGAAAGCAGTATAGCAGAGCCGGCTTCCGCAGAGGAATCCGTGGTGGATGCCGGACCAGTCCATCAGTTGCCCTTGACCGATGAGCCAATCACGCTGACTATGTTCACGGGCATGAACCCCAACCTGATGACCGTGATCGAAACCTATGCAGAAACTGGCATGCTGAAATGGCTGGAGGAAGTGACCGGGGTGCGTATTGATGTACCCGCCGTGCATCCGGCCTCCCAGGCAGAAAAGTGGACGCTGATGCTGGCCTCTGGCGACTATACGGATTTCCTCTATGGCCTCGGTGCCTATCCCGGCGGGGTGACC
>CBCTLT010000044.1:0-7949 GCA_965147785.1 uncultured Oscillospiraceae bacterium | reverse complement strand
TCAGCCGGCCTTTGAATGGGAGGATGCCCGGCGGCTGGGCGGGAATTGGGTGTGGAGATTACGGTGATTCCGCTGGAACTGCCGGAACAGGTCCTGGCCAACCCCGAAAACCGTTGCTATTTTTGTAAAAAAGCGCTGATGGCTGCTCTGAAAATACGAGCAAAGCAGGACGGTTTTTTGACACTGCTGGATGGTACCAACGCTTCCGATGTGCCGGAGCAGCGGCCGGGTATGCGGGCCCTGGAGGAACTGGAGGTGCTCTCTCCCTTGCGGGTGTGCGGCTTGACTAAGGAGGAGATTCGGAAAAGGTCTCGAAAGGCAGGCCTATTCACCTGGGATAAGCCTGCCTATGCCTGTCTTGCCACCCGGTTCCCTGCGGGGACGGAGATCACAAAGGAACTGCTTGCCCGGGTGGAGGCGGCGGAGAAGGCTCTGATGGATCTGGGATTTTCGGACCTGCGGGTGCGGGTCTTTCATGATGCGGCTAGGGTTCAGGTGCGGGAGCGAGATATGGAACGGCTGCTGGCACAAAGAAAAGATGTTTTGGGTGCATTGAAACCATATTTTAATGTGGTGATGCTGGATCTGGAGGGACGGCCATGAATCAAACGGAACTAAAAAATCTGCTGCAACAGGTAGCAGCAGGAGAGATGGAAGTGGAAAAGGCACTGCTGCAGCTGAAAGAGGCGCCGTACCAAGATCTGGGTTTCGCCAAGCTGGATAGTCATCGAGGATTGCGGCAGGGTGCGGCAGAGGTGATCTATGGCGCCGGAAAGACGGCGGAGCAGATCGCCGGAATTGCGGAAGCCATGCTCCAGCAGGGAGAAAAGACCGTCCTCATCACCAGATTGGAGCCGGAAAAAGCCGATGCGGTGCAGCAAATGGTACCCCTTCAATATTTCCGCCAAGGACAGATTGCCGTGGCAGGTATATTTCCGGAGAAAACCGGCATAGGAACCATTCTGGTGGCCACCGGCGGTACCAGCGATATTCCGGTGGCGGAAGAGGCGGCAGTGACGGCAGAAGCCCTGGGCAATGAGGTGGTGCGGCTCTATGATGTAGGCGTGGCGGGGCTTCATCGCCTGCTGGCGCATATGGATGAGATCATGTCCGCTCGGGTCATCATTGCAATTGCAGGGATGGAAGGAGCACTGGCCAGCGTCATCGGCGGTCTGGCGGATTGCCCGGTGATCGCGGTGCCCACCTCTGTGGGCTATGGAGCGTCCTTCGGGGGCGTCAGCGCTCTGCTCAGTATGCTCAACTCTTGTGCCAGCGGTGTCAGCGTGGTGAATATCGACAATGGGTTTGGTGCGGGCTTCTTGGCCAGCCGAATCAATCATTTGGGAGGAACAATATGAAAACATTGTATTTGGAATGCAGTATGGGTGCAGCGGGAGATATGCTGATGGGAGCTCTTCTGGAGTTGCATCCGGACCCGGAGGATTTTTTGCATCGACTCAATGGCTTGGGAATTCCCGGCGTTACCGTCTCGGCAGAACGGGCGGAAACCCAGGGAATCTCGGGGACCCATATGCGGGTGCTGGTCCATGGCCAGGAGGAGCATACCCACGATCATGAACATGGCCACGGGCATACCCATGAACACAACCATAGCCATGGGCACCATCATGACCATGATGAGGATCATCATCATGAGCATGAGGAGGAGCATGCTGGGCATAGCCATCATCACGCGGACATGGGGGAAATCTCCGGCATCATTAACGGCCTGGAACTGCCCCAGCAGGTCAAGGAGAATGCCGTTGCGGTCTATGGCGCCATTGCACAGGCAGAAGCCCGGGCCCATGGAAAACCGGTGACGGAGGTCCATTTCCACGAGGTGGGCAGCTTGGATGCGGTGACGGATGTGGTGGGTGTCTGCATGCTGATCCGGGAACTGGAGGTGGAGGAGATTCTGGCGTCTCCGGTCCATGTGGGTTCCGGTTATGTCCACTGTGCCCATGGGATCTTGCCGGTACCTGCACCAGCCACGGCGTATCTCCTGGAAGGGATCCCCAGCTATGGCGGTGAAATTGAAGGGGAGCTTTGTACGCCCACAGGGGCTGCGCTGCTCCGTCATTTCGTCAAAGCCTATGGCCCCCGGCCTGTTATGACGATAGAAAAAACGGGATACGGCATTGGAACCAAGTCTTTTCCCAGAGCCAACTGCCTGCGGGCCATGCTGGGCTGCCGCGGAGAAGCAGAACGGGAGGAGATCCTGGAGCTCTCCTGCAATATTGACGATATGACCGCTGAGGATATAGCCTACGGCATGGAGGTTCTGCGGGAGCATGGGGCGCTGGAGGTGTATACCACTGCAGCGAACATGAAAAAGGGCCGTCCCGGCACGGTGTTGACCTGTATATGTGATCTGCCGCACCGGGAAAAAATGGTGGAGTTAATCTTCCTGCATTTTTCCACATTGGGAATCCGGGAAGCGGTGCTGTCCCGGTATGTGCTCCAGCGGCAGGTGGAGACGGTGGAGACACCCTTGGGACCGGTCCGGTATAAGCGGGCCCAGGGCTGGGGCGTTGTGAAAGAGAAACCGGAGCTGGAGGATCTCAAACGAATCGCACAGGAGACGGGGAAGAGTCTTTGGGAGATCCGCAGGGAACTGGAACGGAAATAAGCGCAATACACCGGGGTTTTGCCTGCGGCGGAAAGCTGTCGCGGCCAAAATGCCGGTGTTTTATGTTCGCATACAAAATTATTTATAAAAATGGTATGGCGAGTGGATTTCTGATACTTGAGCGGATGGATTGACCCATGGTAAGATGTATGTATGGTGCGAAGGTATGCCCGTGGGACGGGAACTACCGGCGCTGCCATGGAGCAGCTGCTCCATAAGACTATGAAAGATTTTAGGAAGGAACTGATGCCATGTTTGTAATCGACAGAACGATCTGCGCATGCTGCCACAACTGTGCCTGCGAATGTCCCGTACAGGCCATCGACTTTGTGGGAACCAAGTATCAGATCGATCAGGAAAAATGTGTGCAGTGCGGCCTTTGCGCGAAGGTCTGTCACACCGGCGCCTGCCATGAGGAACCGGTACATACCACGGAGATTCCCCGGCATGATCCCATCTACCTCAAGGCAGATGTGGTGGTGGTGGGCTCCGGCTCCGGTTTGGTGGCGGCAGTACGGGCGGCCCAAGCGGGGAAGAAGGTCATTGTCCTGGAAAAGAGCGCCAAGACCGGCGGCAACACCGATTTTGCCCACGGCTATATGGTCACCTATTCCAAGTGGCACCAGCAGATGGGCATTCCCGACGAGCGGGAAGAGGCGGTCCAGCACATCTTCCAGAAGATGGCCAACGGCGAGGTGCCGGAGAATCTGATCCGGGCCGCGGTCTACGGAACCTGTGATTTCTTCGACTGGCTCTGCGGCCTCTGCGACATCAAAAAGACTTATGTGCTTAAAAGGGCGGAAGACACGGACTTCCATGGCCCCATGTTCGGCAAGGGCGTTCTGGAAATGCCTGACCGGCAGTTTGACAATCTGCTGTGCCGTGACGATGCCATCGGCCCCGGCTGGGGCGGCACCCATGTGAAATACACCATGATGGATACCATTGAGAGAGAGAATCTCCCTGTGTCCATCCTGCTCCGCACCGCTGCCAAGCATCTGAAGCTGGACGAGTCCGGGAAGATCTGCGGCATTGTTGCCCAGGATCCCGGCGGAGATGTGATCATTGAATGTCCCACGGTCCATTTGGCCTGCGGCGGCTTTGGCCGGAACGACGAGATGCTGAAGAAGTACAGCGATTTCGATTTCTTTGGCGGCGAAACGCCCATCCATCGGTTCTCGGTGCCCGGCGATACCGGCGACGGCATCACCATGCTCCAGGAGCTGGGGGTGGAGCCGGATCCCGAGCGGATGTTTATCTCCATGTTCGGACCCAAGCACCATCCCTTCAACAACTCCATCGCTGACTTTGCCTTGGAGCCGGAGTTCATTCAGGTGAACCTGAACGGCAAACGCTGGGTGGACGAGACCAAGGGCATTATGAACGGCATGAGCCAGCTGATCTCCGAGCAGCCCAAGGAGATTTCTTACGCGATTTTGCCCTATGACCAGATCAAGGCCTGTGCGGAGCGGTATGTGAAGAACCCTGCTGTGGCCAATAAAGCCCACTTCTATGCCACCTGGGAGGAGGATCTGGAGGAGGAGTCCAAGCTGGATACGCCGGTGAAGAAGGCGGATACCCTGGAGGAACTGGCACAGCTTATGGGCGCCGATCCCGCAGCCTTTGTGGCGGAAGTCAAGAAGTACAACGAGTTCTGTGAAAAGGGCGTGGATGAGGATTACGGGAAGGATAAGAAGTTCCTGGTGCCCATCCCGCTGGACAAGGGACCCTACTCTGCGGTCTATGGTCAGAGATTCTCGGAGGCAGCCATGGGCGGCGTCCGGGTGAACCCCAAATGTCAGGTCACTCGGGAGGATGGCAGCATCATCCCCGGCCTCTATGCCGGCGGCGACTGCACCTCTGCCATGCATCGGAAGGGCAAGTTCGCTCCCATTTCGGAGCTGACCTGGGCCATGGCCTCCAGCTATATTGCCGGCGGCAACATGGTGGCCTATATCGATGGAAAACCCGAGAAATAAGGAGGTGCTGAATCATGCTTATGCCAGATAATACTGTATTTGTCCCTGTGGAAAACCCCAACATGGTGGGGGAACGCACGAAAAATCAGCGCCTGCCCATGGCGGAGCGGCTGACCACCTTCCAGGAGGTGGAGAAGACCTATACCGAGGAGGAGGCCCTGCTTGAGGGATCCCGCTGCCTGGGCTGTCCTTCCCGTTGGTGCTCCAAGGAATGTCCTGCCGGAATGCCGGTGCCGGAGTTTATCAAGAAGATCCGGGAAAAGGACTACGAGGGTGCCTATGAACTCATCACCACGGCGTCCACACTGCCGGAGTTCTGCTCCCGGCTTTGCCCCCAGGAGAAGCAGTGCCAGAGCAACTGCACCCGCAGTATCCGTACGGAGGCGGTAGGCATCGGCAGACTGGAGCGCTTCGTGGTGGAGCGGCACTATGAAAACGCCGAGCACGTCATGCCCAAGGCCTCCGGCAAGAAGGTGGCCGTGATCGGTTCCGGACCCAGCGGCCTGAGCGTGGCCCAGCGGCTGCGGGATAAGGGTCATGCTGTGGTGGTCTATGAAAAGGACGAAAAGCCCGGCGGCCTGCTGCGTTATGGTATCCCCAATATGAAGCTGGAGAAGGGTACCCTGGATCGGAAGCTGGACGCCATGCGGGCTCAGGGCATCGTATTCAAGACCGGCGTGGAGGCTGGGGCGGATCTTTCTGCCGAAACGCTGGATGCCCAGTATGATGCAGTGGTGCTCTGTGTGGGCACCGGCAACGCCCGGAATATCCAGATGTTCGGTGCAGAGGGCACTGCCGGGATCCACAAGGCGGTGGATTACCTCAGTGGAAAGACCGGGGATACTGCCGCAGGCAAGGACGTCATTATTCTAGGTGGCGGCGATACGGGCAATGACTGCGTGGGGACCGCCATTCGTCAGGGAGCTACGTCCATCACTCAGGTGGAGATGCTGCCCCAGGTGGTGGGGAAGCCGGTGATTTATGATCCTTTGCCCCAGAAGGCCAAGGAGAAGAAGTTCGATTCCTCTCAGGAGGAGTGCCTGAACCGGTTCCTGAAGGATCCTCATATTTATCAGGCAACCATCAAAGCAGTGGCAGCCGATGAACAGGGCAATATCCGGGCTGTGACGCTGGTCCATCTGGAACCCCAGTACGACGAGAACCGCCGGTTGGTGATGACGGAGATTCCTGGCAGCGAAGAGACGCTGCCCTGCGGTCTGCTGGTTATTGCGGCAGGCTTCCTGGGTCCCAAGGAGGAGGTTGCCAAGGCCTTCGGTGTGGAACGGAATGCCCGGAGCAACATCCAGGCCGGAACCGACTACAAGACCAGCGTGGATAAGATCTTCGCCTGCGGCGACTGCCGCACCGGACAGTCCCTGGTGGTCAAGGCTATGGTAGATGGCCGGGATTGCGCGGACGCAGTAGATCAGTTCCTGAACGCGTAAATCCATTTTTGCCTGATGGGATACTCCCATTTGGTCAAATAACAGTCCCCCTGATGCAGAAGTATCACCTGCATCAGGGGGAAGCTGCTAACTGAGAGCCGGTGTAGCTCACAGAATCTGTTGGACTCAGAGATAATACCATCGGGATTCTACGCCGCAAACGGAGAACCCCAGCTTGTCGTACATGGAAAGCGCCGGCATATTGTCGGAAACCACGGTCAGTGTGATCTCCGGCCCGGGACAGAGGGACAGCAGAGTCAGCGTAAGATCTTTGCCTCGTCCGCGATATTCTGGCAAAAGCCCCACGGCGGCCAACTCGTTTCCGTGCAGTTCCCCAATGCCGCAGGGCTGTCCCGTCTCCGTCAATGCCAAAAAAGCCTGGTATTCCATCTGGTAGATTCGCTGAATCTGCTTTCGTTCATAGGTCATGGCGTGGGACACCTGACAGAAGCACTGGTTGTAGATGCGCTGATAAATGGCGTCGTTGTCCGGCTGAAGCGGTTTTAGCGAAAAGGGCTGGAAGATGTCTGGCAACGCAGCCTTATGGGTGCGCAGCCAATAGATATCATAGGCATGGGGCAGAGACAAAGCCAGCTCCGTATCCCCGGGGGACACCAGACAGGTTGTTGCGCCGCAACTTCGGCAAAAGGCGGCGCATTCCTGAAGAAGCTCTGACAGCTTTCCGGGAATAACGGTGCGGAGCACCACATAGGCAATACCACGATGGGGGATCTCTGTCAAAATCAGGGTGGCAGTTCCCCCTTGAGACATATAGACGGGAATGTTTTTCATGAAAAATCACCAAAATACAGTATAGCATGAAAGAAAAAAATCATCAACCAAAGTCAAAAATCCTGTTGCGGAAAAAGAAAAATTGTGCTAGAATAAGCCGATTTAAAATATTATGGGAGGATGTAGCATTGAAACTCAGGAATCTCATTGATATTGAAGACCTCACGTTGGAGGAATGGAACGAGCTGTATGGGCTGGCCAGTCAAATCATCGCACATCCTAAGGATTTTGTGGATGCGCTTCATGGTGATGTGATGGCCAGCCTGTTTTACGAGCCCTCCACCCGGACGAATTTTTCCTTCCAGGCGGCTATGCTGCGGCTGGGGGGGAGCGTGTTCGGCTTTGCGGACCCTAAGTCGTCGTCCACATCCAAGGGCGAGACCCTGAAGGATACCATCAAAATGGTTTCTTCCTATGGAGATGTGGTGGTTATGCGTTCTCCCAAGGAGGGGGCGGCGAAAGCGGCGTCACTGTATTCCGATGTGCCCGTGGTCAATGCCGGTGACGGCGGCCATATGCATCCCACCCAGACCCTGACGGATCTGACCACCATTGCCGCGCTGCGGGGCAGCATCGGAAATCTCAATGTAGGACTCTGCGGCGACCTCAAGAATGGACGGACGGTCCATTCGCTCATCAAGGCTTTGGCCAAGTTCCCCGGTATCCGGTTCTATCTCATTGCGCCCCGGGATCTGGCCATTCCCGGATATATGCTGGAATTCCTGAAAGAAAAAAATCTCCCCTTTATGGAGGTCACCAATCTGGAGGCCACCATGCCTCAGCTGGATGTACTGTATATGACCCGGATCCAACGGGAACGGTTCACCGACCCTCTGGAGTATGACCGGCTCAAGGGTGTCTACATACTAACCAAGGCCAAAATGAACCTGGCGAAAAAGGATCTGCTGGTGATGCATCCGCTGCCCCGAGTGGACGAGATCGCGCAAAATGTGGACGACGATCCTCGGGCAGTGTATTTTGACCAGGCCAGGTATGGAATGTATGCCCGGATGGCATTGCTGATGAAGCTGGTGGAGCAGGGACGGAAAAAGCCGGAGCCTCAGCCCATTGGGGAAAAGCCCTTGTGCCACAACAAAAACTGCA
>CBCTLT010000043.1:0-7952 GCA_965147785.1 uncultured Oscillospiraceae bacterium | reverse complement strand
TCCGGATAGAGCCGAAGGTCTGCCGGATCTACCGCAGCGATGGCCGCCTTTACCCGTGGGGAAGGCGGATAGGGATTCTCATTGGTATTGAGCTTGACATAGCGTCGGTCTCTGGGTTGCTCTCCAGGCACATAGGGTTCGACCTCCCGAATACGCAGGGACCAAAAGTTTTTGTTCATGTTACTCCACTCCTTCGATGGCTGTTTCGCTGGATCACCTTCAAAAACGTCTTTCCGTACATCTGGTATTTCACCGGGCTGATCCCCGGGATCTGCATCATATCGTATTCATTCTGGGGTCGTTTGGCCGCCATTTCCGACAGCGTCCGGTCCGAAAGAATCAGTTCCGGCGGCAGGTTGGCACGATCCGCAAAATCCGTGCGAACGCTGCGCAGCAGCTCATACAGGCTTTTTTCCTTTTCCCTCCGGGGTCCGGCCCTTAATGCTGCCAGCACATGTTCTTTAGCCAAACAGTTTCCGCAGCCTTTACAGCGGGTTGGCGCATCCTGCCCGAAATACTGGAGGATATAGTGCCGAAGGCATCCGGAGGTAAAGCAGTATTCCTTCATGCGCTCCAGCTTGTCCATCTCCATTTGCAGCCGAATTTGGGCCGTCTGAGCGTCCAGCCCCTCCACGGAGGAGCGGATCAAAAATTCCGCCGTATGGACATCCCCAGGGCCATAGAGCAGCAGGCACTCCGCGCTGGAACCGTCTCGGCCTGCCCGACCCGCCTCCTGATAGTATGCTTCCAGGTTCTTAGGCATATTATAGTGTACCACATATCGGACGTTCTGCTTGTCGATTCCCATACCAAAGGCGTTGGTTGCCACCATGATCTTGATTTTGTCAAAAACAAACAGGTTCTGCCCTTCCCGGCGTTCCTGCTCGTCCATGCCGCCATGATAGCCTGCAACTAAAAAGCCCTGTTCTCTGAGGATGCCGGCGACCCGCTCCACCTGCTTTCGGGTGGAGCAGTAGACGATCCCACTCTCTTCCGGGTGCTGCCGGACAAATTCCAGCAGAGCGGCCATTTTGTCCTGGGGCCGAAGTACCCGGAGCATCAGGTTTTCCCGATCAAAGCCGGTGACCTGCACCTCCGGATTTTGCAGCCGGAGATGGGCCAGAATGTCCTGTTTTACCGCTGGCGTGGCCGTAGCGGTAAACGCCGCCACCACTGGCCGTTCCTGCAATCTCTCCACAAAAGGCGCCACCCCCATATAAGAGGGACGGAAGTCGTGACCCCACTGGGACACACAGTGGGCTTCATCCACCGCCACCAAGGAAATCCGAACGGATCGAACGAAGGACAAAAACTCCTCCGTCTCCAGCCGTTCCGGCGCCACATAGATGATCTTGTACATTCCCATGCGAGCATTATCCAAAGCCTTGAGGTACTGCCGATAGGTCAGGGAACTGTTGAGATACGCTCCGGCAATCCCCGCGGCCTTCAGAGCTCGCACCTGATCCTGCATCAGAGAAATCAGCGGTGAGATTACCAGCGTGATGCCCGGCAGCATCAGCGCGGGAATCTGATAGCACATGGACTTGCCCGCCCCTGTGGGCATAATTCCCAGCACATCTGTTCCATCCAGAATTTCGGAGATCAACGTCTCCTGAGCAGGATGAAAGGAGGTATATCCAAAATGCGCATACAAAAGTCGCCGGGCTTCCGTCAGGACTTCAGGTTTCGTCATGTCGGATTTCCTTGATATTTTTTTCTAGCTTGGACCGGGCTCCCAGGATCTCATGGCCACAGCCCATACATTTGAGCCGAAAGTCCATACCGGTCCGAAGGACCTTCCATTCTTTGGACCCACAGGGGTGCGGCTTTTTCATCACCAGAATATCTCCAAGTCTTACATCCATTTTTGTCACCTCAACGCATAACTTTTCCTTCCTCCGGCAACAATAGGGCCGAAGGAGTGAAAATAACCATGTCCATTACGATTACCTGTGAATTTCAAAATCCATATCAGGCCCAGCAGGCCGCCCAGAGACTCCGTCGCCGGGGTTACACGGTGTCCGGTCTGTCCAGTCAAACATCGGCCTCCACCTCAGGGGCTCCCGTTCTGGTGGCATATCCCTTCGGTGCTGCCGGAGGCAACAGTTCCGGCAACAATCTGATGGCAGGGCTTCCGCCTTTGGCAGGCAACGGCGTCATGACTTCGGAAAGGAAACCGCTGATCTCCGTGCTCACCGACGATACCCAAACCGCCGATGCCAGAAATCTTCTGGAGGCCCTGGGTGGGCGTATCCTGTAAATTTCATTGGTTTGGCACAGGGGACCTTTTCCCCTGTCCTACATAAAACAACAAAAGTCAATCAGGGAGGAATCACTATGAATCATACATATTACCCCGAGGGCATGTTTCCTTCGGAGCTGCAATGCACCGGCATGAGCCGGGAACAACTAAAAAAAGCCTATCTTGACGGCGTCATTCTGGAAGGCATCGCCCGCTCCGCCAACGCATCCCACGATCTGGTAGTAGATCTGGGCTGCGTACAGGGAATCATCCCCCGGGAGGAAACCGCCATCGGCATCGCCGACGGCAGCGTCCGGGACATCGCCATCCTCAGCCGGGTGGGCAAGCCCGTCTGCTTCCATATCACATCCGTGGAGGGACTATACGCCGACAAACCCACCGTCCTGCTTTCCCGCCGCAGCGCCCAGCAGGAGGCTCTGGATTATCTGCTCTATCAGGTCCCCATTGGCACCATACTGCCTGCTGTCGTAACACACCTGGACCGGTTCGGCGCTTTCTGCGATATTGGTTGCGGGAACGTATCCCTTCTGTCCATCGAACATATCTCCATCTCCCGGATCAATCACAGTCGGGACCGCTTCACGGAAGGACAGCACATCTTTGTCGCCCTTTTGTCCCGGGATCTCCGGCTGAAACGGCTGAGCCTGACCCATCGGGAACTGCTGGGCACCTGGGCGGAAAACGCGGCCCAGTTCTCCCCCGGCGAAACCGTGGTGGGCATCGTCCGCAGCATCAAGGACTACGGCGTGTTCATCGAACTGGCCCCCAACCTCTCCGGCCTGGCGGAATACCGGGACGATTTGCTGCCGGGAGATCGAGTTTCGGTGTACATCAAAGCCATTTTGCCAGAGCGGCAGAAGGTCAAGCTCATCGTCATCCGAACGCTGCCCCAAGAGAAATCCATCCCGCCCATCCGGTATTTTCAGGAATCCGGTTCCATTAACGGTTGGAGCTACGAGGAGGATGCTCTGGCTTACTGCTGAGGGCCTTTGATTGCATCCCAGTAGGCCTTGGCCGTTTGTTCGATTTTGTTGGGCCCATACTCGTAATACTTCCGGTCCTTCAGCACATCCGGCAGATACTGCTGGGCCACATAGTGATGCTCAAACATATGGGGATACTGATAGGTGAGACCCCGTCCCAGCTTTTTTGCGCCGCCGTAGTGGGCGTCCTTGAGGTGGGCGGGGATCTCGCCGTTTTTCCCCTTTCGCAGATCCGCCAGGGCGTCGTCGATGGCGCATATGGCGGAATTGGACTTGGGACAGGTGGCCAGGAAAATCACTGCCTCCGCCAGGGGAATCCTAGCCTCCGGCAGTCCCAGCTGCAGTGCCGCGTCCACGCAGGATTTGACCACGGAAATGGCCGTAGGATAGGCCAGTCCAATATCCTCCGACGCAATCACCAGCAGTCGCCGGCAGGCAGAGGGCAGGTCGCCGCCCTCCAGCAGCCGAGCCAGATAATGCACCCCCGCATTCGGGTCCGAGCCTCGAATGGATTTTTGAAAGGCGGAAAGCACATCGTAATGACTGTCTCCATCCCGGTCAAACCGCACCGCAGACTTTTGGGTCACAGCCTCGGCATCGGACAGGGTGATGGGGAGAACTCCATCCCGCTCCTTTCCCGCGGAAAAGAGCAACTCCACGGCATTCATGGCCTTGCGAAGATCTCCCCCGCAGGCCAGCGCCACATGCTCCAGGGCTCCTGCCTCCGGCTGGGCCTTCACATGTTCCTTTTCCTCCATGAGCCGCACCCCTCGCAGCACTGCTTTTTGTGCAGCAGCTTCCGAGATGGGCCGAAACTCAAACACCGTGGAACGGGACAAAATGGCACCATATACATAAAAATACGGATTTTCTGTGGTGGAGGCGATCAGCGTCACCCGACCATCCTCAATGGACTCCAGCAGAGATTGCTGCTGCTTCTTGGTAAAATACTGGATCTCGTCCAAATAGAGCAGCACCCCGTTGGGGGCCATCAGCGTATCCGGCTGGGCTAAAATCTCCTTCACCTCCGCCGTGCTGGCGGTGGTGGCGTTGAGCTTATACAGGGTCCGGCTGGTCTGGGCGGCAATGATACTGGCCACTGTGGTTTTCCCTGTACCGGAGGGACCATAAAAGATCAGGTTTGGAATCTTCCCGGATTCAATGATCCGGCGGAGCATTTTTCCCTCTCCCAGGATATGTTCCTGCCCCACCACATCGTCCAGACTTTTGGGGCGAATTTCGTCCGCCAAGGGCTGATACATGGAACTCCCTCCTCCGTTGTTTTTGAGACATTATTATACCACATTTCGCAAAAGTATGGTATACTGAAAACAAACAGATTACGGGGTGAAATCCATGGAAGTTACGGAAAAAGTCACAAACATACTGGAGGCGCTGAAGGCCCTGTATCCAGACGCGCCCTGCGCCCTGCACTACGGGAAGGATTATGAGCTGATGATCGCCGTCCGTCTCTCCGCTCAGTGCACTGACGCCCGGGTCAATCTGGTGACGCCGGCTCTGTTTGCGGCCTATCCTACTCTGGACGCCTTTGCGGAAGCGGATATTGGGGACGTGGAGCAGATGGTCCATTCCTGCGGCTTTTACCGGC
The DNA here is from genome assembly GCA_965147785.1 of uncultured Oscillospiraceae bacterium. GTDB lineage: Bacteria > Bacillota > Clostridia > Oscillospirales > Oscillospiraceae > HGM13006. The sequence goes on along the minus strand of CBCTLT010000043.1, from coordinate 3,097 downwards.
ACAAGGCCCGGGATATTGTTCTAGCCTGCCGGATGCTCCGCTCGGATTTCGGCGGCAAGGTACCAGACAATATGGAAGACCTTTTGAAACTTCCCGGCGTAGGCCGGAAGACCGCCAACCTGCTGCTGGGAGACATCTACGGTCAGGAGGGCTATGTCTGCGATACTCACTGCATCCGAATCTGCGGCAAGCTGGGCCTGTCCCAGGGTAAAGACCCCCTGAAGGTGGAGATGCAGCTCCGGAAGGTGATTCCGCCGGAGGAAAGCAGCGACTTCTGCCATCGCATCGTCCTCCACGGCCGGGCCGTATGTACCGCCCGGAACCCCAAATGCAGCCAATGCACCCTGGCCCCCTACTGCGATTTCTTCACCGGGCTTGCGGAGGATGCCCAATGAGGCGGTCTGCAAGAATCGCGCTGTGGGTGCTGTTTGTCGTGTATCTGCTCGTTTTGCTGCGGATCACCGTGTTTCGCTCTGATTTCGGCGCCCATTCCCTGTTCCAGGATGGACAGATCGTATGGATCCCCTTTGTGGGACTATATCAAATCCTGCAAAACAACTTTTTCTATTTTCTCTACCTCTTTGTGGGCAACCTGATTTGGTTTGTTCCCCTGGGCTTGCTCCTGCCAGCCCTGACAGGCATTGGAAAACCGGTGCTTCTGATCGGATTTCTGCTATCCCTGGGGATCGAAATTTCTCAGTACATCTTTGGCACCGGCGTCACCGAGGTGGAGGATCTGATCCTCAACACCCTGGGCACCGCTCTGGGCTACCTCCTGTGGCAACTGTTTCACCTATGGCGTCACCGTCACGCTTGACCGACCAATAAAAATCACGCAGTTCATATTTGCACTCTGCGTGATTTTTTTCAAATGTACCCGTTGATGCCCCGGATGGAAACTTCCCCGGAGAACACCACCCCTTCTTCTCCGCTGTCATAGCGGACCAGAAGGGCTCCATTTTCATCAATCCCCATAGCCATGGCCCTTCGGACCTCGTCCCGCCGGAGGATTTTGACCGGTCTTCCCAGGGTAATGCAGTCCCGGGCATACTGTTCCATCCATTGGGCTTTTTTCGCCAGCATATCCTCGGACAACCGAAACAGGGCTTCCATCAGCTTTGCCGCCATCTGGTTGCGGTCTACCGGCTGGCCCGTCTCCAGATAGAGGGAGGTGGCTTTCTGCCGCAATTCCTCCGGGAAGTCCGTCTCCCGGTGGTTACAGTTGACGCCGATACCGACCACCAGATATTCCAGGGTGCCGCTCTCCCATTCCGCGCTCATCTCCGTAAGAATTCCCGTAAGCTTTTTCTCCCGTAGGATCAGATCGTTGGTCCATTTGATTCCAGGCCGGATACCGCACACCTGCTCTACTGCATCACAGGTTGCTACTGCCGCCATGGCGGTAACATGAGCCACCTCCGCCGGTGCGCATTGGGGCCGCAGCAGCACGGAGAGATAGACGCCCCGGCCCCTTGGGGACACAAAGCTTCTGCCCAATCTGCCCCGGCCTCCCGTCTGCTCATCGGAGATGAACACCGAGCCATGGGGCGCCCCCTGCAGGGCTTCCCGTTTTGCCCAGCTGTTAGTAGAATCCACCGTCTCCAGTACCTGCACGGTGTCCCGCCAGGGATGATTACCCAGCAGTTCCCGGATTCCGGTCAAGTCCAGGGCATCCGGTTTTCCCACCAGACGATAACCCAGATTGTTCACCGCTTCAATGGTAAAACCGGCCTCTCGGAGCTTCTTAACCTGCTTCCACACTGCCGCCCGGGTAATATCCAGTCGGGCCGACATCTCTTCCCCGGAGAGGAATTGATCTCCGGCTGCCTCCAACAGAGAACGCACATTTTCTTTCACGGTAAACCACATCCTTTTTTAGAAAGTTTACCATTTCTCTCTAGGATTCGCAAGTAGAAGACCAGAAAATTTTATTTTAAGTGTAAAGGTTTTTCTCTTGACATTCCCCCAAAAATCAGGTATAATGCCGTCTGTTAAGTCAAATGCCTTGACAGGAGGGACGATATGGAACGAGATATGCTCATCTGCGCCCTGCTGTTTGACACCTACGGCGACATGCTTACGGAGAAGCAGCGGCTGTGCTGTGACCTCCGCTATAATCAGGATCTGTCCTTGGGCGAGATCGGCGAGCTGGAGGGCATCTCCCGGCAGGCCGTCCGGGATAATCTGGTCCGAGCCGAGGCCCAGATGCAGGAGTTGGAGGAGAAAATCGGCGCAGTCCGCCGAACCCTTCAGATCGAAGCCGCTTTGGAAGATCTATCGTCGGCTTCCCGTCTGGCAGAAACCCTTGGTCCCGCAGGACAGGAACTGGCCGCCTGCATCGCCCGCGCCACAACACGCTTAAAGGAGTGACCCCATGGCCTTTGAAGGTTTAACCGAAAAGCTCTCTGCAGCCTTTAAAAAGCTCCGCAGCAAGGGACGTCTTACCGAGTCCGACGTCAAGGAGGCCATGCGGGAAATCCGCCTGGCATTGCTGGAAGCGGACGTCAGCTATAAGGTCGTCAAGGATTTTGTGAAAAAAGTTACTGAGCGGGCCGTGGGCAGCGATGTGCTGGAAAGCCTGACCCCCGCACAGATGATCGTCAAAATCGTCAATGAAGAGCTCATTGCCCTGATGGGCAGCGAAAACTCTAAGCTTACCATTTCCTCCCGGCCTCCCACCGTGGTCATGCTGGTGGGTCTCCAAGGTGCTGGTAAAACCACCAATGGTGCCAAGCTGGCAGGCCTGATGAAGAAAAACGGCAAGAATCCTCTCCTGGTGGCCTGCGATGTCTATCGTCCCGCTGCCATCAAGCAGTTGGAAGTGGTGGGCCAGCAGCTTTCCATCCCCGTGTTCCAGATGGGGCAGGCCAATCCAGTAGATATCGCCAAAGCCGGCGTAGCCCACGCAAAAAAAGAGGGCTTCGACATGGTGTTCCTGGACACCGCGGGCCGGCTTCACATTGACGAAGCACTGATGGAGGAACTCTCCGCCATCAAAGCTGCCGTGGAACCCGACGAGATTCTGCTGGTGGTGGACGCCATGACCGGTCAGGATGCGGTCAACGCCGCTACCGCCTTTGACGCCCAGCTCAACATC
>CBCTLT010000042.1:0-8055 GCA_965147785.1 uncultured Oscillospiraceae bacterium | reverse complement strand
GTGGACTTTCCAGCACCATTTTCCCCGATCAACGCATGGACTTCACCAGGGTAAAAGTCAATAGAAACCTGATTGAGGGCAATGACTCCCGGATAGACCTTTTTAATGTCCTTTAATGACAGAATCGGTTGTTTTTCCTCCAAATAGAACGCCTCCCATCCTTGGGTCTGCCTTTCGGCATATTCGCAAAGGGGGTGACGCAGCATTTCCTTGCGCCACCCCCTTCGTGGTGTTGGATTACTTGGTCTTGTACTCCGCGGCAGGATTCTCGTCGCCCATCTTCCAGGTGGCGGAGAAGCCGTCCACGGTCACAGCCGTGATGGTGTCATAGTAGGTTTCGCCGTAAGTCCAGGTATAGTCGCCCACACCACAGACGCCCAGCAGGATCTCCGCCAGATGCTCACCGGTGAGCACAGGAGGAATAATCACTTCGCCGTCCCGCTCCTCTGCAGGGTCGCCATAGGTGGCATAGCCCTTGATGGCAGTGGAAGAGGGGTCCGCCTCCGCCTGGGCATAGAGCTCGGTGAAGGTGGTGTCCTCGGCATAGCAGGGGATCACGCAGTAATCGGCCAGATCTCCGCCGTTCTGATCCACATAGTCCGCTATGGCATCAGCTGCGCCCATGGCCTCTTCCGGCTCGTAGGCGATGAAGATGTGGCAGTCGGGATTGGCCGCCAGCACATCCTGGGCATTGTCATAGGCATCGGAGTAAGCGCTGTTGCCATAGGAACTGGTCTCAGAGACCAGCGCCAGAATTTCCGATTTTTCCACTGTACCCTTCATGGCATTGGAGCGGTATACGCCGTCTGCAATATCGTAGTAGGTGTCGATGGCCACTTCATACTTGCCATCAGCATTCTTGGGCACGTTGGCACCGGAGTGCTCCACCCAATACTCGGCTGCCTGCACTGCGTACATACCGGTGATCTCATAGGCTGTGTAGACGCAGCCGCCGATGGTATAATCTGTGGGCTCTGCGCCCAGATAGGCCACAGCAATGCCGGCGTCAACGGCTTCCGCCACCACGTCCTTGAGCATATCCACATCCATGGCCGCAATCATCAGTGCGCCCACATTGCCAGCAGCAATGGCGTCCTCCACAAAGGAGACCTGCTGAGAGGGATCGCCTTGGGCGTCCTTCTTGACATAGTTGAAGCCCTCTGCCTGCATGACCTCACCCATGGCGTCATTGATCATGACAAGACCTTCCGCGCCGGTGGTAGGCAGAATGGACCAGACCTCCTTTTGGCCGTTCCACTTAAATGCAGCAGTTTCTTCGCCGGAAGCTTCCGCAGAAGATGTACTGCCGGTTCCACAGCCGGCAAATACTGCCAACATCATGGTGGCAGCCAGCAGAATAGCCACTAACTTTTTCATAATCGCTCATTCCTTCCCGATTGCGGTTTTCCCGCAGATATATGTTGGCGCAACGCTCCAACGTGGTAATTTTAATACACTATTCACAGTTAGTCAAGCAAATAGCACTCCATTTTTATGAAATTTATACAACAGTTTGCGCCTATACCTCCATTTTGTGTCAACAAAGCAGCACCACCGTAAGAGCTCATTTTGCACCCATCAGCACAAAATGGAGGCGTCCACGCAGACGCCCCCATTTTTTCGATCAAATTTCCAAAATCTCTCCTCCAGAAATGGCCGTCAGGCTTGTCCCCATGCGTTTTTTCAGCCGTTCCAGCCCTTCAGGCCCAGTACAGTGACAGGAGTAAAACTGCGCGCCCGTATCCAGCAATCGCTTTCCCAGCGCGTCCAGATAGGCATCGTCTGCCATACATTTTCCAGTGCCACCTGCTGCCAGATGAAAACCGGAAACCACCACATCGGGATACCGGCCCGCCAGCGTTTTGGCCCGCTCCATAATATTGACGATCCCACGATGGGCGCAGCCGCCGAACAGATATAGCCGCTTGCCCTCCCGGATCAGCATATCCTGCTCGTGAAGAAATCCATCCGGGCCATGCTCGTCCAGCAGCCCCTGGTTGGCCGAAGGCACCAATTCCTCCCCAGGCACCGCCGAGAACAGCGTCACCTGGTCATCCAACAACGTCACAGCATCGGTCATATGGATACGAGGATGCTGGGCAAGCTCCGTTGCCAGCCCAATCTCCCCTCTGCCAGAAAAATGCCGGTCAAAGGCGCCCTTTGCCAAGTAGACCGGTGCATGGGTATTCTCCTCCAAAAACCGATGCAATCCACCGCCGTGGTCGTCATGGCCGTGGGAGATTACGCAGAATTCCACTTGATCCAGATCCACATTCAGCAGCTTTGCGTTCTCTGCAAATTCCGGGCCCGGCCCCACGTCCAGTAAAATATGTCGTCCTTCCGTCTCCAGCAGAAGGCTTAAACCGTGGACAGCCTGAATCTGGGGCCTGCACGCCGTATTCTCCGTCAGCACCGTCAGTTTCATAATTTACCCCCCATAAAAAGATCAGGGCCGCCGAAGCGGCCCTCTTCCTGTTTTTTCGGCAGATCAGCAGCCGCAGCCGCTGTCGCACCCGCAGCCACAGCCGCAGCCGTTGCTGCCAGTGCCCAGGGTGTTGCCGCCGCAGCCGCAGCAGCAGATGATGATCAAGAGAATGATGATCCACCAGCAGCCGCCACCGAACATACCACCGTTATTACCGCAACCACAATTCATAAAAAGAACCTCCTGACAGAAATTTGCGCTGCACTTAGCTGCGCTACTCTATCTTATTCCGCAGGAGGCAATTGGTTCCTATCGCCGGCATTTTTGTTATTTTCCCGCTTTTGATTTAAGCGATAGCTGAGGGTCAAAAGGCTGTCCGAAAAACTCACCTGCTCCACCAGCACACCTCGCTCCTCCACATGCAGATCACAGCCCACAAAGTTCCAGATGGCCGGGATCCCTAGATCCGCCAGCAAAGCCGCCGTCTCCACCGCTTTATCCCGGGGCACCGTCAATACTGCCACGTTGGGCTTTTCCGCTTCCACGACCTGTCGCAGCTTCCGGCAGTCCATCACATGCACGGCGCCCACCTGATCGCCGATCTTGGCCGGATCTGTATCAAATGCAGCCAGCAGAAAAAATCCGTACATCTCAAAATCAAAGTTTTTCAGCAGCGCCCGTCCCAAGTTCCCACAGCCCATTAAAATCGCCGTGTTCCGGCTGTTAAGGCCCAGGATCTCTCGGATCTCATATCGCAGCTTTTTTACGTTATAGCCATAGCCCTGAAGGCCAAACTCCCCAAAACAGGAAAAATCCTGCCGGATCTGGCTGGCGGTAAAGCCCAGCCGATCGGAGAGCGTAGCGGAGGAAACCCGAATGCAGTTGCTCAAATACAGTTCTTCCACACAGCGATAATACCGGGGCAGCCGCGCAATCACAGAATTGGAAATACGTTCTTTTTTCACAAAGCTCCCCCTTTCAAGATTGTTAAAATATTGTACTTCTGTTTTTTTCAAAAGTCAATCTGCAAAAAGTGTGTCCAAACTTCCAAAGGTATAGCCCATTTCCTCCCAGCAGGTCAGCAGCCGATCCAGGACCTGGGCATTGGTGGTAGAGGTGTTGTGCAGCAGCACCACAGCGCCGTTATGTATACGAGAGGTCAGCTTTTCCATGGCTTCCTCCTCTGTAGGCTGATCGTCTGTGAGCCAGTCCACATAAGCCAGGGACCAAAAAACCGTCTGATAGCCCAGCTCGTCGGCCATCTCCAAATTCTCCTGGCTGAACTCTCCTCTGGGCGGTCGGTAATACAGCGGCATTTCCTGTCCGGTACAGGCCTGGTAGGCATCTTTCACCTTTTGGAGCTGCTGAGCAAAGGCCTCCCGTTCCGAAATGGCGGACATATCTGGATGACTCCAGGTATGGTTCCCCACAATATGGCCTTCTTCCACCATCCGGCAGATCAGTTCCGGTGCGGTTTCAATATAGTTGCCTACCACAAAAAATGCAGCAGTAGCCTGATGCTTTTTCAGCACATCCAGGATCTTCCCGGTGCATCCGTTCTCGTAGCCACAGTCAAAGGTCAGATAGATCACCGGCTCTTCGGTATTGCCAATATACTTGGCGTGATACTGCTCCAGTTCCTCCTGAGTCGCGTTGGCCACCGGCGGCTGTCCCGGATTCTGAAAGCTCAGTCCCCAGGCCCCTGCGGTTATTTCCTCTGCAGCTTGGCTGTTTCCCAGGCTCAGATACAGCAGGGCGGGCACCAGCACCGCCATAAGTACGCCCAGTCCTCCAAGAATCTTTTTCAGTTCAATGGATACATACACCAAATATCCCTCCCCCTGGAATCTATGCCTGTCCAGGGAAAGGTATGTCTATTACATCAAGGGCGCCAGCAATCGCAGCAGCGATCGCAGGACTCGCACCGGCAGGCTCGTGGCACGGCATTCCTTCCAGGTGATTCTTTGGCTCACCGCCAGAGTGTCCTGAATGTCCTGCTCCACCTGGGGTACGCAGTCGGCTCCATAGAGAAACACACCGTTTTCAAAATGGAGATAAAGGCTGCGATAGTCCAGGTTGATAGTGCCCACCGTGGCGTAGATCCCATCCACCACAAACACCTTGGAATGGATAAAACCGGGGGTGTACTCATAGATTTTAACACCGCCCTTAACCAGTTCCTCATAATGAGCCCGCGTCACCGCATGGACATACCATTTGTCCGGAATATGCGGCGTAATGATCACCACCTCAATGCCGGACTTGGCCGCGTTAATTAGATCCTGCATCATGCCATAGTCAATGACCAGATAGGGCGTCATGATATGGATATAACTCTTTGCCCGATTGATGAGATTCATATACACGGTACCACCCACCGGCTCGTCATCCAGGGGATTGTCCGTATAAGGCTGCACAAAGCCTCTTCCCGCCACCACCGGCTCCGGCGGAATATAGGATGGAATGCTGTCCTCTTCTCCCCGGACATAGTCCCACAGGGACAGGAACATGACCGTCATGGACCAAACCGCTTCTCCCCGGAGCATAATGGCATTGTCCTTCCAATGTCCAAACCGTTCCTTGCGGTTGATATACTCATCCGCCAGATTGATGCCCCCAGTAAAGCCCACCTTGCCGTCAATAATCATCAGCTTCCGGTGGTCCCGGTTGTTGAGCCGGGCAGAGGCAATGGGTACAAAGGGGCCAAAGACACAGCTTTTGATCCCGTAGGACTCCAGCTCCTTCCAATACCCAGAGGGCAAAAGCGTAATACAACCAAAATCGTCGTACATCACCCGAACGTCCAGTCCGGCTGCTGCCTTCTCCTTGAGAATCTGCAGGATCCCGTTCCACATCTCCCCCGCACCAATGATAAAATACTCCAGAAAAATGTACTTTTCCGCTTTTCGCAATTCCTCCAGCATGGCAGGATACGCCGTATCTCCCAAAGGGAAATAGACCGTCTCCGTCTGAATGTAAACGGGGCATCCGGCCACAGACCGGATATAGGTGGACTGAATGGCTGCGTCAGGGCTATATCTGGCCAGAGCTGCGGAGATTTCCGGATTCTGCGGCAGATGCCGGTGCATACTCAACTCCACCTGCTTCATCTTTTTTCTCTGATGCCGGGAAAGCCGGTTGCCGCCCAACATCAAATAGAACAGTCCGCCAAACACCGGGAACGCCAGAATCGGCACCAGCCACGCAATCTTATAGGCAGGGTTGGTATTTTTACTGATGATCGCCAAGGTGACGATCACACTGAGAATCAACAGCGCAATGTACAAGATTTCGTTGCTATCCTGAAATTTCCAAATCATCAGAACAAAAAACACCAACTGCGCCAAAATGCTGATGGATACCATAACCACCCGCTGAAACAGTTTTTTCAGCATACCCGGCAACTTCTTCACCGCCGCACCTCCTTTGTCTGCAACCGTATTGTACCACAGACCAATGCAATTATAAAGCACTTTCCCAAAGCTCAAACAGAAAAGGCCGCCCTTCTCAGGGCGGCCTCAGCGTTACAGCTTAGCCAATCATCGGCATAACAATGTACAGGATGACGCAAGCAATGGCAACATCCACCAGGCCCCAGATAAAGGAGACCCAGAGTGCCTTGGTCCGATGGCCGTTGCCCTTGGCCCAAGCGCCGGTCTGAATGGAGAATGCGCCCATCAGCAAGGTCAACAGGTTAAAATACATACCAGGACCGCCAGCCTTATCTGTAAAAGAGAAGATCGCAAAGCCGACACCAGCGATGCAGCATATGTAGGACCAGATCAGCCAAAACCAATATCTAAACCCACCGACTTTAACATCTGCAAATTCGTTATTCAGCTTGTCAAAACTATTGTCCACAAAAGATACCCCCTAAAAATCAAACCCATGGTTCGTTTTGCTAAAGTAAATATACCACAAACAGACGTCTTTCGTCAACCAATACTTTTAGTCAAAGTGTAGAATTTGGCACGTAATCTTTATGAACTTTTACCGCTGTACTGGTCCATCACGTCCGCCAGGATCTCTGCCAGATACCGTCCGCTTTGTAGCGCTTCCTCCAGAGTATTGCCCGAAGCCCCTACCTCCACCAGCAAGTTCAGCGGCCCCAGATCCTGATTAAACCGTTCGGAACGCAGGTTGATGGGCCGCATGATTCCGGGATAGGCAGTCGACATTCTCGCCTGCAACACGGCAGCCAAGCTGAGATTTTCCTGCCAATTGGGGTGCTCCAGACCGCCCTCGTCCGTCCCCACCACCAGCATGAGCTGGGCCGCCTCCGTTCCGGCTATGGTGGATGCCATCCGCATCTGTGCCCCGGTTTCATCGGCCACCGCATCCCGGTGAATGTCCAGCACCAGGCAAATGGAGGGATATTGCTCCAAGTTGTCCGAAATCACCGCTCTGGACCGGCTGTAGGCCCCGTTGTATTCCGGATAGTCACAGAGGGTCTTGTCATGGATCACGGCATATCCCCGGGCCTCCAGTTCCTCTGCCATGGCGTCTCCCACCGCCATGACGCCGTCATTTTCGTCCTGGGATCGGTAGGTGCCTTCACCGCCATCGGCATAGCACTCCGTGGTGTGGGTATGCATAATCAGAATTACCGGATCCTGGTTCTGGAAATCCAGGCCCTCAGGCAACGCAGGCAGCTTCGTAAAGTCAATTTCATAGTCGGTGCTATTCCGAAGCTCCAGGGACACGTCCGCATCCACCCGGACCTCTGCGGGAGGCTCCTCTTCTTCGGTCTGCCGCGCCTCCTCATCCCAGGCCTCTGAGACAGTCTCCACCGGCACCGGCTCCGCCGACGAGGCAACGGTTTCCTCCGCAGCTTCCACCACACTTGTCTGTTCTGATTCAACGTCTCCACGCTCTATTCTGGTTGCCGTGGCCAGGCTGCCAAGCTGTTGTTCCAGGATCCACGCACCTGCCGCCTGAACGGACTGGGTTGTTGCAGACTGCCCCGTCCACCGCAGCAGTCCCACAGACGCCAGAAGCAGGGCTGCTGCTGCCAGCAGGGGGGACCTCTGTTTCATATGTACCACCTAATAACAGTCTATGCGCCCCTTGCAGAAAATAGAACTATTTCTGTTTCTGTTTTCCGCGCTGCTTATAGAGTTCCCTTCATTGACGGTATTTCGGATTTGTGGTATACTTTTTTCAAAATAACGCAGAAAGGCAGATCATCATGAGTATCGTACGGGATATGTCCCTTCAGGAGCATGGCCGCATGAAAATTCGGTGGGTCCAAGATTTCATGCCAGCCCTCAGCGCCATTCAAAAGGAATTTGAGCAAACAAAGCCCTTTGCAGGGAAAAAGATCGCCATGTCCATCCATATGGAAGCAAAAACCGCTTATCTGGCCCTTGTGCTGAAGTCCGCAGGCGCCGAGGTCTACGCCACAGGGTGCAATCCTCTTTCCACGCAAGACGACGTGGCGGCAGGCCTGGCTTCTCTGGGCGTCAACGTATTTGCCTGGCACGGTTCTACACCGGAAGAGTACAAGGCTCATCTCACCCAGACTTTGGCCTGCCATCCGGATCTATTTATCGACGACGGCGGCGATCTGATGGAGCTGCTGTGTTCCGACTGCAAAGAATATGGGGCTCGCATATTGGGCGGCTGTGAGG
>CBCTLT010000041.1:0-8073 GCA_965147785.1 uncultured Oscillospiraceae bacterium | reverse complement strand
AAGCATTCTGCTGCTTTTAGCCATGGTTTTCGCCCTCTTTGCGGGCTGCGGCGGAACGAACAGCGCAGAAAGCACATCTGCTGTATCTGAGGTAGTCTCCGCAGAAACTGTAGAATCTGCAGCAGAACCCGAAGCACCGGCAGAAGAAACTGCCCCGGAGGCAGAAGCCTCTATGGAAGCCGCTCCCGAGGAGATCCTGGAGAAAACTCCTGTTCCCGAGGATGCTTACACCTTCCCACTGGACGAGACCCAGACATTAACCCTCTGGTGTACATCTCCCGGCGACGTCATCAATCTGCTCCCTGAGGCTGACTATGATCTGCTGCCTGCTCTGGCCTATGCCGAGTCCCTCACCAATGTCCATCTGGATACTACCGCCATCCAGCCCAATGAAATGCAGACCCAGTTTTCTCTGATGATGGCCAGTGAAGACTATCTGGATCTGCTCCACAGCGCACCCTCTTTCTATCAGGGTGGTGGTACGGCTGCGGTAGATGATGAGGTCATTATCGATCTCAAGCCCTATATTGAGGATGGTTATGCCCCCAACTACAGAGAAGCCATTCATATCTCCGAATCTCAGCTGGCTGACGTCCACACCGACGAAGGCTATATCACCACCTTCCTGACCATTTATGAGAACGGTCCCGACCCCGCCGGTGGCATGTGGATCCGTCAGGACTGGTTGGAAAAGCTGGGCAAGGACGTTCCCACCACCTATGATGAGCTCCACGAAGTTCTGACTCTCTTCAAGACTGAGTTTGGTGCCGTTGAGCCCTACTTTACCTACAGCTTTGGCGACAGCCACCTCTCTCAGGGTATGGGTGTCTCCACTGAGTTCCAGGATACCGAGACATATGATACCGACCTGTTTTTCCAGGTTGAGGGCGAAGTCAAGTTTGCGCCTCTGGAGGACGAGTGGCTCACCGCCATGGAGATGATGGCACAGTGGCACGAGGAAGGCCTTTTCGGCCCCGACGTTGCTACCCACACCACCCCCAACATCATGGATTCCACCTTTGGTCAGTCCATCTGCACCGGGAAGAGCGGCGTGTTCCGTGCAGGTACCCGTATGGTAGAGATGGTCACCGGCAGTGGTGTTGACTACGATCCTGATTACAAGATCGTTGCTATGCCTGATCCCGTTGTAAACGAGGGCGATCCCTTCCACTACACCTGGTACACCAAGAACTATGCCACCTCCGGTGTCTGCATCTCGACCGCATGTGAGGATGTGCTCCTGGCGCTGGCCTATCTGGATTACTGGTATTCCCCCGAAGGCACCATCATCGCCCAGTTTGGCGAGGAAGGCGTTTCCTACAACATGGTAGACGGCGAGGCTGTCTGGTCCGACCTGATTCTCAATAACCCCGACGGTCTGCCGCTGATCACCGCTATGGGTCTGTATCAGATGCCCATCGGCTGCCGCAAGGCTGTTACCACCGACACCACCGGTTGGGCTCAGTCCACCAAGGACGCTCTTGAAATCTGGAGTGCCAACTGGGACGGTGCATACTCCATCTCCGACTGCATCACCCTGACCTCCGAGGAGGCTGAAACCTTTGCTTCCACATTCAGTGAGATCTCTACCTACTATGTTGAAATGGTAGCAAAGTACATCACCGGTGCCGAGTCCCTTGACACTGTGGAAGCTTTCCGCGAAACCCTGATCGACATGGGCGTTGAGGACTGCATCGAAGTGATGCAGGGTGCTGTAGATCGCTACAACGCTCGTTGATCCCCATGTGGGCATACTGTTAAATCAGTATGCCCACATATAAGAAAGAAGGACCAAAATATGAATGCTCAAACGATGAAATGCGATGTTCTGGTAATTGGCGGCGGCATTGCGGCCTGCTTTGCCGCCGTGAAGGCCCGGGAGGCCGGAGCCAGCGTCATCATGGTAGATAAGGGCTATGTGGGCCGCTCGGGTCAGAGCCCCTACGCCGACGGCTTCCTGATTTTCAACCCCGAATGGGGCCATAATCTGGAGGCCTCCATGGCGGAGATCAACCGCCACAGCGAATACCTCAACGACCAGTACTGGACCCGGCGGTGCCTCCTGGACAGCTGGGATAGGTATCAGGATCTGCTGGACTGGGGCTGCACCTTTAAGGAGAACCCCGACGGCAGTCTGGCTGTCCGGCAGGAAGGGAAGCTCCCTGCCGGGGCCCAGTTTGACAAATCCGCCGGCGCCTACGGCCAGGTCCTGCGGAAAAAGGCCCTGTCTGTGGGCGTGGAGATCGTGGATCAGGTGATGATCGTGGACTTTCTGAAGGAGAATGGCCGTATTGTGGGTGCCATGGGACTGCCCAATGACAGCTACGACCTGGTTACCTTTATTTCCAAAACCACCATCTCCTGCATGGGAGCTTGCGGCTACAAGCCCACGGGCTATCCGCCCCTGATGCAGCTGACCTGCGACGGCGAGGCCATGGCCTACCGGGCTGGGGCAGAGATTCTGGGCAAGGAGTTTGTGGACGCCCACTACAGCAAGGACGGTATGCCGGACCCCGTGGGCCAGCGGACCGCCGGAGATCCCCCACCCGTGGTGGGTCCCGGCCCCGGCGACCCCGGTAGCGGCCCCAAGGACGACGGCGGGCCCAAGCGCCGGGTCAATGCGGCAGGGGAGGTGATCTCTGACCGGCCCGACAGCGTGTCCGGGTATATGTTCACCTACCTGCAATCGGAGTTTGCCGTCCACGCGGGCCAGGGACCCATCTACAGCCGGGGAGCCAAGTCCTTCGGCGGCGCGGCCCTGGGCATGAGCCTCCGGAAGGCCGACGGCCTGTTCCCCGCGGATCGGGAGTGCCGCTCCAGCTTGCCGGGGCTGTTCGCCGCAGGAGACGCTCTGGGCAATATGCAGAACGGGGCGGCCTACTCCACCGGCGGCGGCTCCATTGAGGGCGGCTCTGTGACAGGCACCATCGCCGGACAGGCCGCAGCAAAAGAAGCTGCTGCTATGGAGATGCCTCTGGTATCCCAGGCGGAGCTGCAACGGGCCCGGGACTATGTGCTGGCACCTCTGGAGCGCAAAAGCGGCTTCGGCCCCCGGTGGGCCATGGAACTGCTGCGGAATTACATGATGCCCTACTTCGTCTACTTCATCAAGAAGGCCGACCGGCTCCGGGCCACCCTGACCCTCATTACCTTCCTTGAGGAGCACATTTCCCCCATGCTCTTTGCCACGGACGCCCACGAGCTGCGGCTGGCTCATGAGGCCAAGAACATGATCCTCAGCGCCGAGATGCGGCTGCGCTCCGGCCTGTTCCGCACCGAGAGCCGGGGCAACCACTACCGGGAGGACTATCCGAACCGGGACGACGAGAACTGGTTCTGCTGGACGAAGATCAAAAACGTGGACGGAGAGATGGTGCTGGAGAAGGCACCTCTGCCGGAGGAATATCGGCCCGATCCGTCCCTCAGCTACCGGGAGAAATATCCCTTCCCCTTCCCCGGCGAAAAGGAGGCGTGACAGATGGCTGTAAAGCGAATCGACCCGGAAAAGTGCATCGGCTGCAAGACATGCGTGAAAAGCTGTCCTGCCGATGTGTTCCGTTACGACCCAGAGGCGAAAAAAGCGGTGGTCCAGTACCCCCAGGACTGCCAGCTCTGCCTCTGGTGCGTGACGGAATGCCCCAGGGATGCCATCCTGCTGACCCAGGACAAGGCCCCCGGCTTCCTGACCTGCTGGGGATAAATACAAATGCGTCTCCGAAGGAGATGTAAATAAACTTAAGGAGAATTGTTATGAAAAAGCGATTTACCATCCTGTTGGTGGCTGCCATGCTGCTGTCCATGATAGCAGGCTGCGGCCAGACCGCCCCGGAAGCCAGCGCCTCCGCACAACTGGAGACTTCTGCTGTATCTGCGACAGAGCCGGCCCCGGAACCGGAAACCCCTGCCCCGGCACCGGAACCTGAGGCCCCCGCATCTGCGGAGGAAAGTGTTGTCGAGGAGGAGCCGGCCCCGGAGCTGTTCGACTATGAGCTGCCCATCACCGACGGCTCTGTGACCTACACCTTCTTTGAGGCCGTGAACCCCAACGTGGCCTCCTTCATCGAGGGCTTCCAGGATAACCATGTCATGCAGCAGTGGCAGGCGCGGACCGGCGTTGCCCTGGACATTGTCAGTGTCCATCCCTCCTATGCCGCAGAGAACTTCAACATCCTGCTGGCCGCCGGTGACCTGCCGGATCTGACCAGCAGCGGTCTCAAGTACTACAACGGCAGCACCAGCGCCGCCGTGGAGGAGGAGATCTTTGCTGACCTCTGCGCCTACGAAGATGCCTGCCCCAACTATATGACGGTTCTGGCTCAGCACGATGACGCGCTGAAATCTCTGACCACCGACGAGGGCTATATGCCCGCCTTCTATCAGATCCAAGACAACAGCCTCACCAAGGAGGGGCTGGTCATCCGGCAGGACTGGCTGGATCAGGTGGACATGGACGTGCCCGCCACCTACGACGAGCTGCACGATGTCCTGACCGCCTTCAAGTCCGAGCTGAATGTGCCCTGGCCCATGATGATGCGGTCCTCCGGCGCCTGGAACAACGGCGTGTTTAGCTGGGGCTACGACATCAACGCCTACATGACCACCAACCCTCTGGTGAGCCTGCCTCTGTTCGTTCAGGACGGGGAGGTGAAATTCTCCATGATGGAGGATGCCTATGGTGAGTATATCACCATGCTCAGCCAGTGGTTCTCCGAGGGCCTCATTTACAACGACCTGGAGAGCATCACCATGTACATGGGCTACATGAACCAGGTGGTCAATGATGAGATTGGCTTCTTCTACACCTCCGCCGACGTGATCTCCAACTATGAGGAGGCCGCCATCAGCGACAGCTTTGCCCTGACCGCCATGGAGAGTCCCAAGCGCAATGTGGGCGATGAGGTCCATTTCTCCGCTGTGCTGAAGTATTCCAGCACCGGCGGCTGGGCAGTGTCTGCCACGGCTGAGGATATTGAAACCCTGATTCAGTGTGTGGACTACCTGTATTCCCCTGAGGGCTTTATCCTGGCCAACTACGGCGTGGAGGGCGAGACCTATGAGCTGGACGCTGAGGGTAATCCCCACTTCACCGACCTCATCACCAGCAACCCCGACGGCATGAGCATGGACAGCGCCGTGTACATCTACACCCTCCAGAACGGCGCTTTCAACGAGGACTACACTCGCTACACCAGTACCTTCAGTGACCGTACCCAGGAGATGGTGGACGTCTGGAACCACGAGGTCGCCGACAGCTATATGTACCCCGCCAGCAACGTGTCTCTGAACTCCGAGGAGTCTGAGCGGGCAGCCCAGATCCTCAGCGACATCACCGCCACCGTGGACGAGAACATTCTCAAGTTCATCAAGGGTGACCGCAGCGTCGATGAATTTGATACCTTCCGTCAGGAACTCCGGGATCTTGGCATTGAGGAATTCGTCAGCATCTATCAGGATGCCTACGACCGCTATCTGACCCGGTAACCCTCCGCCCCCTCTGGCCCCACACCCCAGAGGGGGCACTCTTATACCTGCGTGCTGATGGAAGAAGGCTTCTGGTATGGGATGCTGGCGCTGGTTGCGCTGTCCTGGATCGTGTCCGTTGTCCGCAGGGTGCGGGAGATGCTTTAAATCTCCCACTCCTGGCGTCTGCTCTTGTTGCGCTGCCGCTCCGGCTCCAGCCTTTGTAACTGGCGATCTATGGTGCCGGTTTCGGCCCGAATCTCCTCGCACATTTTCATCTGTTTCCTGATCTGGCGGATCTCACGGTTGAGGTCCGCCAGCTTTTTGTAGCAGTCCGTCTTTTGGGCCTCCAACACGGCACGGGGAACACCACAGGAATCCAGGAATTCGACTGCTGCCATGTACTGGGCGTATTCAGCCTCCATGCCAGCGTGGCCCTCCTCATAGAGCCGTTTGGCCGGGGCCAGGGCATGCTCATCCGACAGGGCATCGAACAGCTTCTTTTGCTTCTTTTTCTGGACATTTAAAATGGTCCGTTGTTTGGTCAAGGCATGGAGCTTTTCCTCCAGAGATGCTTGAAGCTGTTCCATCTGTGCAGGTGTCTCGATATTGTTTTCCCGCAGGAAACGAAACTGTTCCCGGAGTTGTTCAAACCGCATGACATCTTTCTTCATTTTGGCGGTCATTCGCGGTGGATATTGTTGCTTCTGGATTTTGCCCAAAACGTACAGATAATGAACGTACAGGGCCAGGAATCCCTTGTATTTGGGATGTTTTTTGTAAGGACGGTAGGGTTCCCGGTAGGTGATAACAGGCTTCCGCCCCATTTCGATTTCCCAAAGGTTTCCGTCAATGAAGTTCCGGATGCCCTCCTCGGAGTATTGTGGATTCTTCCTCTCGGGGTACATGAAATGCGCCTGCCCACGGAGCCGAAATCCCAAGCGATTGCCATGCTTGACCTCGTAGCCCTTATCCTCCATGAGCATATAGAAATGCCCAATGTCGTTGGCGCCCTCGATGGCCACCTTCAGGTCGGCCTCCAGCATGGAGCGGTAGGTGGGTTGGCCCTTGCTCTGCCGCAGCCATTCGATGTAGCTCATGGACTTGGTGCCGTCGCCCTCCATGATGACGGACAGGCCATGCTCCCGGCAAAGGCGATCCGATACTGACCGAATCTGCTTGTAATAGGCCTCCCTGGAGCAGTGGTACTTCTCGCCCGTTTCATCGTTAACCGAGTTGAACAGGATGTGATTATGGATGTGCTGGCGGTCCGTGTGGGTTCCGATGACCACCTGATAGCCTGGCAGATGCTCCCTGGCGAACTCTGTGGCGATCTCCAGGGCCAGCTCCGGCGTGATCTCCCCCGGCACAAAGGACTGGATGATATGATAGCATTGCCGTCCGTCCAGCTTACCCAGCTCTCGCTTGGTGTCCATCATCTGCTGGTATGCGTGCCCTGGGTCACAGTTTAGATGGGCTGTGAGAATTTGCTCCTGGGTCTTATCCCCGTTCAAGACGTATTCAATTGCGACCTTCAGCCCGCCATTCCGGGCCAGTATCTTTGTGACTGCCATCAGCGCCGCCCGATCTCGTACAGGAGATCATGGACCCGGCCCAGCAGTTCAACGCTGTAATGGGCATCCTCCGGGGTGGCAATCCCAGCATTCACGCTGCGGGCAATCTGATTCACATTGTTTCCAATGGCGTGGATTTCCCTTCGAAGCGCTTTGAATTCATTGTCCTGCCGAGCTTTGGGTGGATTTCCTTCGATGAGGCGAATCAGGTAGGCTCGCTTGCTGAGCCCGCATTGCTTGGCGTTGCCGGACAGCAGCCGGTACTGCTCCGGCGTCATCTCGAAGTGCATATGTAAGCTCACGGTCTATGGCCTTTTGACTCCATCCGTCCGGAACGTACCACCGGCGGGATAGTGCAGACTTTTCCCGTCCACGTCTTACCCGAATCAGATAATAGGCTCGGCCGTCTTTTGTCTCATACCGTCTTACCGATGGCATATGATCACCTTATTCCTTCTCCGGGATCTCTTGAGGGGCCTCTGGAGAGGTTTTATTTTGCTCCTTGGAGTAATTCGCCATTTCCTCTGCCTGGGCAAGGGACAGCCGAAAAAACAGGTCCTTTTCTGCATTTGTTAAATATGCTAAATGGTCATTTAACTTGAGAAAATATGCTCGTTCAACTTCTAAGGATATGGCATCTTCAGTTATCCCAGTTCCCGCAACAGCATCCCCTCCTTCTAAATTATTTTTCTCAAGTGAATCAATCGTTTCAAACAGCGTATTTACATCCACTTTGAAGGCCTTAGCAATTGCCTCAAATGTTTCAAGTTTAATCTTTGCATTTGGATGTTTTTTCCAGTAACTCACAACTGATTTATCAAGACCTGCTGCTCCAGCTATCGCAGATGGGGCCACACCACGGATTTCACATAATTTCACAAACGATTCGTAAAAATTCATAGAAATACCTCCTAAATTTTGTGCAAAACGTAGAATGTGTGTGCGCTCATAGTTTGCGGGGTTGACTATGTGAGTGAACAGAACTATAATATGAGTGTACTCAACGTCTGGATTCTATCATGCCATTCAAAAAAAATCA